>CAYLVM010000122.1:0-7132 GCA_964387145.1 uncultured Acidimicrobiaceae bacterium | reverse complement strand
CCAAGTACCAAGTACCTCTCAGTACCCCTTCAGCCCAACGGCCTTGCGCACCTCACGGGTGTAGGGCGCGGCGAGTGCTCGCGCCTTCTCCCCGCCCTCACGCAAGATCGAACGAACATCACCGTTCGTGATCGCCTGGTATCGCGGCTTGATCGGCGCGAGCTCCTCCACGACCGCATCTGCCACGGCGTCCTTGAACGCTCCGTATCCACCGCCGGCGTGCTCGTCGACGAGATCGTCGATCGACTGCCCCGTACACGCTGCCATGATCTCGAGCAGGTTCGAGATCCCCGGCTTCTCCTCGACGTCGTACCGTACTTCAGGATCGCTGTCGGTCACTGCCGAGCGGATCCGCTTCCGGATCACATCGTGATCGTCGAGCATGAGTATCCGGCTCTTGACGTTCGGATCGGACTTCGACATCTTCGACGTTGGGTCCGTCAGAGACATCACGCGGGCCGATGTCTCTGGGATGTAGCCCTCGGGCACGGGGAACGTCTCCCCGAACCGGTTGTTGAAGCGTTCGGCGAGGTCGCGTGTCACCTCGATGTGCTGACGCTGATCCTCACCGACCGGAACGAGGTTCGCCCGGTACAGCAGGATGTCCGCCGCCATGAGCACGGGGTACGCGTAGAGACCGAGGTTCGCTGCGATGCCTGCCCCGGTCTTGTCCTTGAACTGCGTCATCCGATTGAGAACACCCATGGGAGTCATCGTGCCGAGGATCCATGCGAGCTCTGCGTGATCCATGACCTGGCTCTGTGTGTAGAGCAGAGACCGGTCCGGATCGACCCCGAGTGCGAGCAGCACTTTGGCCGTCTCGAGACGTGCGCTCTCGAGGTCGGACGGGACATAGTCGGCCGTCATAGCGTGCAAGTCGACGATGCAGTAGATCGTGTCGAACGAATCTTGGAGTTCGACCCAGTTCCGAAAGGCTCCCAGGTAGTTCCCAAGGTGTACGTTGCCTGTCGGCTGCACACCAGAGAAGATCCTCTGTCGGGACGTGTCGCTCACGGTCAACTCCTTGTCGGTCCCACACCGGCTCGACCACCGACACTCAACCCGCGCGATCGATGGTCCGATGCCATGTACGGTGGCTGCGGATTCGGGGAGGATACCCCGACGAGTTCCGCTGTCTCGGCCCGACGATCGGCGACAGACCGAAGCCGGCGCGGCACCCTGGAGCAACGACCTCGTGGTATCTAGAGGACACGCCCGATCGGGTCCTCGTGCTCGACACCAAGGTTCCCCATCGCTGGGCGAGCGTGAACCACAACGCTATCGACTCCGTCGCACAGCGCCAGCCCAACGTCGAAGCCGTCGACTGGAACAGCGGCGCCGGTGCCCGCCCGGAGCTCTTCACACGAGCCCAGGTTCACGCAAACCCCAAGGGTCAGGTCACCTGCGCTGGACTTTTCGACCGGATCATCAACCGCAGCTGAAGGCGTGATCCCTGTCTTCGCTTTGACCTGGGACCGTTCGTGGTGCATACTCGCCCTCTGATGACCGCAACACGACGACCAACCACCATTATTGCTTAGGCGCACACGTTCAGGACGTGTGCGCTGGTGAACCCTCCCTCGTGGAGGGTTCTTCCGTTGAAGGGCGCTGCCATGACGAACACCGTAGAGATCTACGACACGACACTTCGTGACGGGACGCAGCAGGTAGGGATATCTCTCACCGTGAAGGACAAGCTCGCTATCTGCGGCCTTCTCGACGATCTCGGCGTTGCCTACATCGAGGGTGGATGGCCCGGAGCGAACCCAAAGGATGACGAGTTCTTCGCTCGCGCACGCACCGACCTCGACCTCTCGACAGCGACGCTCGTCGCTTTCGGATCCACACGTCGGCCCCGCATGCGAGTCGAGGACGATGAACAGGTACAACGACTGCTCGATGCGGGAACATCGACAGTGTGTCTCGTCGGGAAGGCGTGGGACTACCACGTCGAACACGCCCTACGATCGTCTCAGGACGAAGCCGTTGCAATGGTCGCCGACACGGTGGCATTCTTTCGATCACACGGTCGGGATGTCTTCTTCGACGCCGAGCACTTCTTCGACGGGTACCGCAGTAACTCTGAGTTCGCTCTCGCCGTACTCACCGCTGCCCACGACGCCGGGGCATCTCGACTCGTGATGTGCGATACGAACGGCGGGTTCCTCGGACACGAGGTTGAACGCATCGTCGGCGCCACGACCGAGCACCTTCCCGACGCGACGTTCGGATGCCACTTCCACAACGATGCCGGCCTTGCCGTTGGAAACACACTCGTCGCAGTCACCGGCGGCGTGACTCAGGTCCAGGGATGTATCAACGGCTACGGTGAACGCACAGGCAACGCCGACCTCTGCTCGGTGATCCCCAACCTCTCCCTCAAGATGGGTATCGGCTCGATCCCCGAGGACAGGTTGAACAGGTTGACGACCATCTCGCATCACATCGCTGATGTCGTGAACCTGACGCTCGACCCACACATGCCCTACGTCGGCACATCTGCCTTCACACACAAGGCCGGGCTCCACACGTCCGCGCTGGCCCGCAGGCCGGACGCGTACGAACACATGAGTCCAGAATTGGTTGGAAACGCAACCAGGGTCGTCGTGTCCGAACTCGCCGGCCGCTCAACGGTGATCGCAAAAGCGTTGGAACTCGGCCTCGACCTATCGGGCGAACAGGCGCAACAGATCGTCGACACGATCAAGGAGTACGAATACCACGGGTACCAGTTCGAAGCTGCGGGCGGCTCGTTCGAACTCCTTGCACGCCGTGCCCTTGGCTGGGAACAAGACCTGTTCGAGGTCGAGTCCTACCGGGTATTCGTCGAACAGCGCAACGACGAGGTCGTTGCTGAAGCAACGGTCAAGGTCCACATCGGAGACACACGGGTCGTCTCGACACGCGAAGGCGATGGACCCGTCTCGGCGATGGATAGGGCCCTGCGTGCTGCACTGCGCGACGCCTACCCGCAGATCGACTCGATCAAGCTCACCGACTATCGGGTCCGCGACCTCGACAGCTCCGAAGGGTCGAGTGCCAGGGTCCGGGTCCTGACGTCACACTCCGACATCCACTCGACCTGGGGCTGTGTCGGCGTCCACCAGAACATCATCGATGCGTCGTGGACCGCCGTGTCGGACGGGCTCCTCATCGGGCTCATTCGCGCACGGGAGCGGGAAGCCGAGTAGATGACAGTTCACAGTCACGAAGCTCGGTCCACGGCGCACAGCGTCGCCGACTGTGAACTGTAGGCTGCGAACTGTGAACTCTGATAAGTGAACTGTGAACGCAGCGAGGAGGCCGATGACGCGTCCTATCACCCCTGGCGATCTGTGGAACTTGCGACGTGTCGGCCAGCCAGAGCACGTACCGGGCACGTCGAGTGTGGTCGTTCCTGTCGCCGCCTACCCCGACGGTGAGTGTCCAACGAGCACGCTGTACCTCCTCGAGCGGGACGGGAGAGCCAAGCAACTCACGTCGAGTGAGCGTCACGCCACGGCACCCGCACCGGACCCTGCCGGCGAGCGAATCGCGTTCCTCTCCAAGGTCGAAGGCGGCAAGGCACAGGTTCATGTGATCTCCCTCGCGGGTGGCGAGGCTCACGAGACGAGCGATCTCCCTCTTGGAGCGAAGTACGCGACGTGGATCCCCGGCCGGAACTCCCTCGTTGCCGTAGCACCACTGCTGCGAGGTTTCCCCTCGATCGACTCGACACATGACGAGATTGCTCAGCGCGGTGATTCGGCGAGGCCGGTGATCACCGAAGACCGCGTCTACCGTCACTGGAAGCGTTGGCTTGCAGGTGACACGATCGACCACCTCTTCCGGATCGACCTCGACGACGGATCCATACACCATCTGACACCAGGCCTCGATCGCCTGATCGGACTCGACGACCTTTCGGGATCGGTCACCATCACACCCGACGGCCGGACGATCATCTTCACCCTCGACGACTATGACGAGCCATGGGAGCAACTCCGGTTCCACCTGCACTCGGTCCCCGTCGACGGTGGCGAGATCACCAGGCTCCCGACGCCGAACACAGCCCAACAGATCCGGCCACGGGTGTCCCCCGACGGCACGATGCTCGTCTACGGCGTGCAGTACGAAGAGAACTACTACGCCGACCTGGTCCGCATCGTGGCACACCACATCCCCACCGGTGTTGAACGAGTGATCACCCGCGACTGGGATCGCTCCGCTGCGGGTTGGGAGTTCATCGGGAACGATGAACTCGTGTTCCACGCCGAGGATGAAGGACGGATACGGATCTTCACGTTGACCGTCGATGACGGCACCCCGATCCCCCAGACGTCCACCGGATCGAACCACGGAGCACGGGTCGGCACCGACTGCTTCTGGCACAGGTCCGAATCGATGCACCGTCCACCGGAAGTGGCCATCACCTGCGGTGGGCGCACGGAGCCTGTCTCATCGTTCAACGCCGACCTACTCGCCGAGTTCGATCTGCGGCCCGTGGAAGAGATACGATTCGCGGGAGCGCTCGATGACCAGATCCAGGCGTACATCGTCGAACCCCCCGACTTCGATACCTCACGCACATGGCCGCTGCTCCACAACGTGCACGGTGGACCACACAACGGTGTCATGGACGCCTGGCACTGGCGCTGGAACACCCAGGTCATGGCCGCCGCCGGCTACGTCGTTGTATCGGTCAACTTCCACGGATCGTCATCGTTCGGTGACACCTTCACCCGCTGCATCCAGGGAGCCTGGGGTGACATGCCGGCCCGCGACATCGAGGCCGGTACCGACCACATGATTGACCTGGGGTACATCGATCCGAACCGGATGGCTATCGCAGGTGGTTCCTACGGCGGCTACCTCGTCTCGTGGTTGACGACACAGACCGATCGGTACGCTGCAGCCATCTGCCACGCAGGCGTCACCGACCTCCTCGGACAGTGGGCATCGGACCACACCGCCGGGCGTGAACGTGCCGTCGGGGGTGTCCCGTGGGAGGACATGGACGCGGTGGCCCGCTGGAGCCCGATGGCCAACACCCACGACCTCGTCACCCCGACCCTCGTCATCCACGGCGAACTCGACTATCGCGTCGTCGTCACCCAGGGCCTGGTGCTCTATGGGACCCTCAAAGCGAAAGGCGTTCCATCGCGCCTCGTCTACTTCCCCAACGAGGGGCACTGGATCGAGGAACGAGACAACGCCGCCGTCTGGTGGAACGAGTTCACCGACTGGATCGAGCGGTGGATGTGAACCGCCGGGGTTGGTAGAACACCGTCATCCTGGCAAGCTGGCGACATGGAGCACCAGCCTGCACACCCTTCGCGGAAGCGACCACCCCTCGACCTGGCCCAGTCACGAGGGTTCGGGCTCGGCCCGGTCGGCGCCACGGCGACGATCGCAGCTATCGCTTCGATCCTCGTTGCTGTCACGCTCGCCTACGTCATCCCCAATATTGTTGAGCAACATCTTCTCGAGAGCACCGCTCGGTCGATCCAGAGAACGGTCAATGAGATCGCAGAATCGATCCGCCCTGCCGACAGCCTCACACCGTCTGATATCGAACAGCTACAAACTGAGGTTGAACACTCCCTGCTCGGACGCGAGATCGTCCGCGTGAAGATCTGGGACAGTATGGGGACGATCATCGTCTCAGATGAGAGCAACCTCATCGGCAGAACCTACGAGATGTCCGAAGACCTGCGCGCTGCGTTCAACGGAGAGGTGATCTACGAGGTACCGGACCTCTCGAGACCAGAGAACGAGTACGAGCAGGACTTCGGCGACCTGCGGGAGTACTACGTACCCGTCGACAGCGGCTCTCAGGGCATCGAGATCGTCTTCGAGGTCTACGAACTCGCAGAACACGTCGTAGCAACCGTCGATCAGATCCGATCTGCCATCTGGGTGGCACTCGGAGTCGGGTCCATCATCCTGTTGGCCGCGCTCGGCACGGCTGCGGTGACGAACGCTCGAGCAGAGAAGAGGGGGCGAGATCGCTCCCAACGATTGATCGGCCAGCTGCTCGAGGCTCAGGAGCAGGAGCGCACGCGGATCATCGGTTCGATGCACGACGACATCGGCCAACCGCTCTACAGGATCATGTTCGGCCTCCAGGCGAGCAAGCGGATGGTTGACGAAGGCTCCTCCGTCTACGAAGAACTCGCAAAACTCGATGAACTGGTCCGGGAAGTCGACACCACATTGAGATCGGAACTCACAGCGCTGCGCCAGGAGCCCGGTGTAGAGATCGATCTCGAGTCTGCCTTGACGGAACTGGTCGAGGTTGTCGAAGCCGAGACCGGCCTCGAGATCACCTTCGAGGCCGATGTTGACAACGAGCTTCCCCTCGCCCACCGCGCGACTCTGTACCGAGCCGCCAAGGAGGCTCTGACGAACGTCGATCGGCATGCACACGCCGACCACGTGACGGCCCGACTCGTCGAAGGTGTGGATTCGACGATGATCGAGGTGATCGACAACGGGTCCGGCTCCATCGGACGGCCGGGACTCGGGTTGACCACGACGCGTGATCGCCTCGAAGCGATCGGTGGGGGTATCGTGATCTCCGACGCCCGAGGCGGAGGCACACGCTTCGTCGCCTGGGTCCCCAACGAAGGCGAGGACACTCCATGATCAGGATCGCGATCGTCGATGATCACAGAATCATCCGGGAAGGACTCGAGCTGCTCCTCGCGGACACCGACACCATCGAGATCGTTGCCAGCGCTGCCAACGGCCCCGAGCTCATCCAACTCCTCGAGGACGAGGACATCGACGTGGTTCTCCTCGACGTGCGCATGCCCGAGATGACAGGTCTCGACGTACTCGGGCGCATCCGCGATCTCGAGATCCAGGTCGCTGTCGTCATGTTGAGCATGTACGGGGACCCCGTCTATGTCAGTCGTGCGATCGAACTCGGTGCCTCGGGGTACCTCCTCAAGAGCGTTGGCCGCGAGGAGCTCGTCCAGGCGATCGAGACAGTCGCACGAGGCAAGCCGTACTTCCAACCCGAGGTCAGTGGGCCGTTGGTCTCTCGCATGGTCGGGAGTGAGCCTCTGGGTTCCATCGAGGACATGAGCGTCGAGGAGATCCGGATCCTGCAGTTGCTGGCCGACGGTGCAGACAACACGACCATCGC
>CAYLVM010000121.1:0-7277 GCA_964387145.1 uncultured Acidimicrobiaceae bacterium | reverse complement strand
GGACTCGCTTGTCCCCCCTGAAGGGGGGACGGGAGAAAGAGCCCGGTATCACGGCGTGAAACAGCGGATCGAGGTTCAAGGGGGGGTGGAAGAAGGGCTGCTATCGGGGCTACGGGGACAGGTTCGTGCTGGTGGAGCGTTGCTGATCTGCGGTGACCGGGTGGCGGCGGCGGGCTGAACGGTGCGCTACGGCGCGACGGATGGTCCAAGCGAGGTAGAACACGTAGCTGCCCGCGACGAGCCAGAACAGTGTTCGTGCAACTTCGTACGTCGTCATCGGTTCCTCCTTTCGGAGTCACCGTATCGAGCGGGTATGACAGATTGCGGGCGTCAGGTTCCGGTGACGATCTCCAGGACCTTGGAGTGACGGAGCCCGTTCGTTGCAAGGGCGTTGCCGGAGCTGTGTGAGGGATGGCCCGTGAGGTCGGTGAAGACACCACCGGCCTCAGGGATGATCACCATCATCGGGGCGAGGTCCCATACACAGACGATCGGGTCCATCATCGCCTCGATCCGCCCGGTCGCCACGAGGGCGTACCCGTAGGCGTCGCCCCAGGTGCGCAGGTGCATCGGGCTGGTGTGGAGTCGGTCGAGCATCTCCTTGGGGAAGTAGTCGTACCCGCTTGCAGAGAACACGAACTCGTCGAGGACGGATACCGACGACACCTTCGTCGGGTTCCCGTTGTGGAAACACCCCAGGCCGCGCCCCGCGAACACCGTCTCACCGAGCGCAGGCAGGTGGATCGCCCCGGCCACGACGCCGTCGCGATCCTCGACCGCCACGAGGGTCGAGTACAGCGGGACGCCACGCACGAACGCCTTCGTTCCGTCGATCGGGTCGATGATCCAGCGCCGGCCAGAGGACCCCCCAGTGACGCCCTCCTCCTCACCGAGGATCCCATCATCGGGGTAGCGCTCGGCGAGCGTGTCTCTGATCATGCGCTCCGCAGTGCGGTCGGCCACGGTCACCGGTGACCCGTCTGCCTTCGTCACGACATCGAGATCCGGGCGCTGGAACCACTCGAGTGTCGCGTCGCCTGCCGCGCGGGCAAGATCGACGACGTCGCCCAGGAGCTGGTCGATCGAGGGGGAGGCCATCATCGGGTGATCGTAACCGGACCTACGGGCGGCGCCGCAGGTCGAGCTCCTGCTCGACGTCGCTCAGGTCGAGGCCCTGCTCGGCGAGGAGGACCAGGAGGTGGTAGACGAGATCCGCAGACTCCTCGATCACCCGCTGGGGATCTCCACCGAACTGGTGGTTCTTGGCCGCAATGAGGACCTCGCCAGACTCCTCGACGACCTTGCGCGAGGTGGCGTCGGTACCACCGGCGATCAGCTCGGCCGTATAGGACCCCTCGATGGGGTTCGACGCCCGGTCGCTGATCGTCGCCCAGAGCGCGGCGATGCCGGCCGGCTCCGCAACCCCATCGAAGCACGATGTTTCACCCGTGTGGCACGTTGGACCAGCAGGAACAGCCTCGACGAGGATCGCATCGCTGTCACAGTCAAGCGTGATCGCATCGAGGGCGAGTGTGTTCCCACTCGTTGCGCCTTTCCGCCAGATCTCGTTGCGGCTCCGACTCCAGAAGTGCACGTCGCCCGTGTCGATCGTCAAGCGAAGGGACTCCTCGTTCATGTACCCGAGCATGAGCACCATGCGTGTTGTTGCGTCCTGGACGATGGCAGGAACGAGGCCCTGATCATCCCACTGGACGTCCTGTGGCTCTACGGCCATGAGATCCCCGATTCCTTGCGTACAGCGACGCCTGCGGTCGCCAATTGTTCCTTGACCTCGCCAACGGTGTAGGTGCCGTGGTGGAAGATCGACGCAGCAAGCACCGCGTCTGCCTGGCCCTCGACCAACGCTCCGACCATGTCGTTCGTATCGCCCGCACCACCCGACGCGATGACGGGAACCTCGACGGCGTCGTGCACAGCGCTGAGCAGCGCGACGTCGTACCCGGCTTTGGTCCCGTCCCTATCCATCGATGTGAGGAGGATCTCGCCTGCACCGAGTTCGGCGCCGCGACGGGCCCACTCGATGGCATCGAGATCGGTGAGCCGCCTCCCACCGTGTGTCCAGACACGCCATGACCCTTCGTCATCGGCTTTCGCGTCGATGGCGAGCACGACACACTGGCGCCCGAACGCCTCTGCACACTGCGCAAGGAGCTCGGGCCTGGCGACCGCCGCCGAGTTGACGGCGACCTTGTCTGCGCCTGCACGCAGCACGGCGCGCATGTCCTCCACGGAGCCGACACCGCCACCGACGGTAAGGGGGACGTTGA
Organism: uncultured Acidimicrobiaceae bacterium; assembly: GCA_964387145.1. Classification (GTDB taxonomy): domain Bacteria; phylum Actinomycetota; class Acidimicrobiia; order Spongiisociales; family UBA5794; genus JAMBLL01. The sequence goes on along the minus strand of CAYLVM010000121.1, from coordinate 4,989 downwards.
CGGTCGCTGCTGTTCGGTTGACGACGTCGAGGAGCGTTGCCCGCCCCTCATGCGACGCAGTGATGTCGAGGAAGCAGATCTCGTCCGCGCCCTCTGCTGCATACCGTGCTGCAAGCTCGACCGGGTCACCGGCGTCGGTGATGTCGACGAACTGGACGCCCTTGACGACGCGACCGTCGGCCACGTCGAGGCACGGGATGATCCGTTTACGCAACACGACGCGCCTCCTTCACACTTGCCGTGAAGTTGGCAAGGAGCCGCAGGCCCGCAACACCGGAGCGTTCAGGGTGGAATTGGACACCGACACGTTGACCGGAGCGGACCGCCGAGACGAACCGGCCACCATGGTCGGTCGTCGCGATTATCTGCGACGAGTCCTGGGGCACCGGGGCGTAGGAGTGCACGAAGTAGAACGGCTCACCCGAAGGGATGCCCGCAAAGATCGGGTCGTCGGTGTGATCGACGTCGTTCCACCCCATGTGGGGGAGCGGCCGCCCGTTGATCTCTTCGACCGTGCCCTTGACGACGCCGAGGCACGACTCCCCATCCTCCTGGGACTTGTCGAAGAAGAGTTGCAGGCCGACGCAGATCCCGAGGAGCGGTCCCTTCCACGCAACGAGCGCCTCGTCCATGCCGTTGGCGGCGAGGCGCCTCATGGCGGGTGCCGTCGCTCCGACACCGGGAAGGATGATCCCATCGGCGGTGTCGAGCTCTTGCGGCTCGGTGACGACGCGTGGCTGTTCCCCGAGCGACGTCAGGGCGTTGACGACGGACACGAGGTTCCCCGCGCCGTGGTCGATGATCGCGATGTTGCTCACAGGACGCCCTTGGTGGACGGGATCCCGACACGGCGGGGATCGAGCTCACACGCAACGCGCATCGAGCGGGCAAGCGCCTTGAACGAGGCCTCCGCAATGTGGTGGTCGTTGCGGCCCGTAGCTGCGAGGTGCAGCGTCATGCGTGCACTGGCAGCGAACGCCTCGAGGGCGTGCGGGATCATCTGGGTGCCGAGCGCTCCGATGGATGGGGCAATGAACCCCAGGTCGAGCACCGTGTAGGCGCGTCCACCGAGATCGACGGCTGCTATCGCGACCGCCTCGTCCATCGGCAGGCGTGTGTCGGCGAAACGGGTGATACCAGAGCGATCCCCGAGTGCCTCATCGAAGGCTTGCCCGAGGGCGATTGCCGTGTCTTCGACCGTGTGGTGCTCATCGATGTGCAGGTCACCCTTCGTCGTGATCTCGAGGTCGAACAGGCCATGCATGCCGAACGACGTGAGGAGGTGGTCGTACATCCCGACGCCGGTCGTGATCTTCGTCCTGCCTGTCCCGTCGAGGTCGAGCACGACGCGGATGTCGGTCTCGCTCGTGGTTCTCGTGATCGTTGCTGTGCGGGTCATGGGGTTACCTCTTTGAGAGTCGTTGTGAGCCTGACATCGACACACGCGGCGTGGGCGCCGAGGCCCTCGCTATCCGCCAGTGTCTTGATCGTCGGGGCGAGCCGCTCGAGGCCCTCCCTGGTCAGTTCCTGGACCTGACGCCACGATCCGAAGTCCTCTGTGGACAGTGGGCCGTATGCGCCGGCGAGCCCACCCGTCGGGAGGACGTGGTTGGCGCCCGTGGCGTAGTCGCCTGCGGACTCGGGGGTCCACCGTCCAACGAACACCGAGCCTGCAGCCGTCACCTCTTCGGCGTCTGTGCGAGCGGACTCGGTGAGGATCGACACGTGCTCGGGCGCCCACTCGTTCGTGAAGGCGAGCGCCTCGGCCCGGTCGGGGGCGATCACGACCATCCCGTGATCCTCGAGTGCGCTGCGCACGATGTCCTGGCGATCCAGGCGAGCGAGCTGGACGTCCACCTCGGTCAGGACAGCGCGGGCCGTGCCCGGATCGTCCGTCACGAGCATCACGATGGAGTCGGGACCGTGTTCGGCCTGGCACAGGAGATCTGCTGCGGCGATGGCAGGGTCGCTCGTTACATCGACGATCACAGCGGCCTCGCTCGGGCCCGCAGGCAGGTCGATACCGACGGTGCCATAGACGGCGAGTTTCGCTGCCGTGACCCACATGCCTCCGGGGCCCACGATCTTGTCGACCCGACGGATGGTCTCGGTGCCGTAGGTCAACGCACCGATCGCCTGGGCACCTCCGGTTGCGTACACCTCGGTGATCCCGAGCATGTGGCAAGCGGCGAGCACAGCAGAGTCGACGGTCCCCGACGATGAAGCCGGGCACACGACGACGATCTCGGAAACACCAGCCACCTGGGCGGGGATCGCCCCCATCAGGAGTGATGAGGGGTACGTTGCACCGCCGCCGGGGACGTACACACCGACGCGGCGCATCGGCGTCCAACGGCGCGAGACGACGACGCCCGGTGTCGGTTCGATGAGCTGGTCCTTCGGGAGTTGCTGCGTGTGGACGGAGCGCACGGCCCCAGCGGCCGCTTCGAGCGCAGCGATGAGCTCGGGCGAGGCCTGCGCGTAGGCGTCTGCAATCTCGGCTTCGCTCACGGCAAGTGCACCGGAGGGGCTCCCACCGCCGTACCGCTCGTTGAGCAACCTGAGTGCAGCGTCACCGCCGTCACGGACCTGTTTCACGATCGCTGCTGCCTGGATCCGAACGGACTCGTCGGGTACAGCCGAACGTGTGAGCAGCCGGTCCCGATCGTCGCTACTGATCTGTGCTAGATCGATGATGTCTATCGAGACGGTCACGGGATCATCTGCTCGATCGGGAGGACGAGGATGGCCGAAGCGCCGGCCTCCTCGAGCTGGGGGAGCACCTTCCACATGTCGTCGGCATCGACGACCGAAGCCACCGAGTACATGGCGTCGTGGGTGAGGGGGACGATGGTTGGGGCTTCTGCACCCGGGATGATCCGCTCGATGGCGCCGATCGAGTCTTTCGGTGCGTTCATCATGACGTACCGCTTTCGCTTGGCTGCCACAACGGCCCTCACCATCGTCGTGAGCGGTGACGGATCCGCGTCCGGGCGTGAGATGAGTGCTGCCTGTGACTCGAGGACGGTGGCCACGGGACGAAGCCCGTTGATCATCATCGTGCTCCCGCTCGAGACGAGGTCGACGATCGCGTCTGCGATGTCGAGTTTGGGGGCGACCTCGACCGAACCCTTCAGGGCGACCGTCGTGACCTCGATTCCCTTGCCGGTGAAGAAGTCACAGACCGTCACCGGGTGCGACGTCGCGACCCGGAGGCCCTCGAAGTCCTCGATCGAGGTGATGAGGGACGACTCCTCGACGGCGGCCGTGAGCCGACAGCGACCGAAACCGAGTTCCAGCACGACTTCTGTCTCGACACCTGCCTCTGCAACGAGGTCGAGGCCGGTGATCCCGAACTGGGCGACGTTGTCGTGGACGAGTTCCGGGATGTCGTCTGCCCGCACGAAGAGGACCTCGACGGGCATGTTGCGGGCGGGTACCGACAGCGCTCGTGAGGACGTCTCGAAGACGAGGCCTGCTTTGCGGAGAAGGTCTACGGATGGGTCGGACAGTCGCCCCTTGTTGGGGATGGCTATGCGAGTTATGTCGGTCATGGTCGTGACTCCTGGTCGATGTCGAGGCGGGTGAGAGCTTCCCCGTAGCCACCTGTTCCGTTGCGCAGCCAGTCGTTGATGCGCGTGATCGTGGCGGTCGAGACGCCCGTCTCGTCGTGGATGGCCCGGTACGGGGTGCCTGCGGTGAGGTGGCGGACCACAGCCCAGCGCGACGTCATCTCCTCGAGCTCTCTCCTCGTGCAGAGATCCCTGAGGAACCGTTCTGCCGATGCACGGTCGGGAAGTGTCACGAACGCGTCAAGGAGAGACGCCGCATCGGCGGTGTCTGCCCAGTCGGTGTCGGGGGAGGTAGGCATGTGGATAGTGCTCCGGTCTGTACTACTGTATTAACATACTATCACACTATTACGCTAATACGTTCGAGTATCAAACAGGAGACCGCATGCAGATCATTCCCGCAGTCGACGTGCTCGATGGAGCCGTCGTGCGTCTTCTCCACGGCGACTACGACGCAGTGACCACATACGCCCCCGACCCCGCTGCGATGGCTGCCAGGTGGGTCGACGAAGGTGCATCCCTCGTCCACGTCGTCGACCTGGCAGGGGCACGCACGGGAGACCCGGACACCGCCCTGTGGAAGACGATGGCAGAGGCAGGGATCCCATTCCAGGTCGGTGGCGGCATCAGGGATGCATCGCTGGCGGCATCTGCCATCGACGCAGGCGCACGGCGCGTCGTCGTCGGATCGGCAGCCGTGCGCGGATCCGAGGCACTCCAGGCGATCGTCGATGCAGTGGGGCCCGACCGTGTTGTCGCAGCGATCGACGTCCGATCGGGTCTTGCCCGTGGATCCGGGTGGGAGGACCGTGGCGTCGCACTCGGCGTGGTCGTCCAACGGGTCGTAAGGGCAGGCATCTCGGTCGCACTCGTCACCGGCATCGAGCGGGACGGGGCGATGGACGGCCCGAATACGGACCTCCTCACGCAGGTGACGATCATGGCGCCCGACCTCGAACTGATCGCAAGCGGAGGCGTTGGATCTATCAAAGATCTCCTCGACCTGGCAGATCGCGGCTACGCCTCGGCGATTGTCGGCCGTGCCCTGTACGAAGGACGCTTCACGCTTCCTGAAGCGATCGAGGCGGTATGCGTCACGTAGCGCGTCGTCCCTCGACCTGGATCCGCGAGGCGGCTCGTCGTTCTCCTGTCCTCATTTTCAAGGAGGACAGAAGAACGACGGAGGAGCGATGTAGGGGGATAGCGCAGCAGGAGGACGAGCGAGCCTGCGTGCACGAAGTGGAAGCAACCGCGATCGGTCTCTGGCGTACCGGGCTCGCGGGCTCGCGGTCCCCCCTCGCTCGAGGACTCGCTTGTCCCCCCTGAAGGGGGGACGGCAGAATCGGAAGTCTGGAGACGCGTACGACTCAGGTTCTCACCTTCCTGGCTCGACGGGGAGGACTGGTGAAGGTCGGAG
>CAYLVM010000120.1:0-7506 GCA_964387145.1 uncultured Acidimicrobiaceae bacterium | reverse complement strand
CCGGAAGTTTACTCCGACTCGGATGTTGGTGACATGGCGGCAAACTCGATCCGGGGTGCGTCTGCCCAGAGCCGTTCGAGCTCGTAGTACGCCCTCGTCTCACGGTCGAAGACGTGGAAAACGACGTCCCCATAGTCGAGAAGCACCCACTCACCGAAGTCGGCACCCTCCCTGCGGATCGGGCGACGGCCTTCCTCGCGCAAAGCTACTTCGACGTCGTCGATCAGGCTCTTGACATGACGCGTCGAGGTGCCGCTCGCGATCAGGAACACATCGGTGACGACGAGAAGCTCCGAGAGATCCAGGATGACGATGTCCTCGCCCTTCTTATCTGCGATCGCCTGGGCCGCAATGGTCGCAGTCTCGATCGCTTCGGGCGTTGCACCCTTCGGTTGACTATTCATCGTCAGCGATGATAGGGACCGGTGCCACTGAAGTTGCCGAAGTTCTGTAGAGACTGTTCACCTCGATGTACGACGAAACCCCTTCGGGGACGAGATAGCGGGCACTGTGGCCCTTTGCGACGTGTTGCCTGATCGCCGTCGAGGACAGATCGATCAAAGGAAGGTCCAACCAGCGGAATCGATCCCCAAGGGCATCCTCTACCGCTCCGACACCGATCCCCGGCCTCGGAACGACGGCGAAGGTTGCCATGTCGAGCAGCTCACTGCCCCTGTGCCACGTCGGCACACCGGCGGCAGCGTCGGCGCCGAGGATGAGGACACATGGTCCATCCATCGACTCGATCGTATCGATCGTATAGGTGGGACCGGTGCGGTGGATCTCCCTGTCGTCCGCAACAAGATGATCGGACTCGGACGCAGCGACGCTCGTCATCGCGAACCTGTGCTCAGCGCTCGTCGGTGCATCATCGGTCTTCTGCCACGGCTCACCCGCCACCATGAGCAGCACCGCATCGAGTCCGAGCTGTTCGTACGCTGCGTGCGCGATCACGAGATGGCCGAAATGCGGTGGGTCGAAGGTGCCTCCGAGGATTCCGTTCACGAACGACAGGATACAGGAAGACCGCAGATGCGAGCCACAGACCTCTCTGTGGTGTGAAACCACACCTGCCGAGGACCGCCGGATCGAGATACCTGTCACCAACGCGGAGCGACACGTGTACCGCCTCGGCACCACCGTGCACTCCGGCGTAGCCGACCGGTGCGCCACCTACGAGCCGCTGCCCCCGTGTCACGAGAGCCGAGGCGAGATACGAGTACGACGTACGGACGCCCCCACCGTGGTCGATCGTCACCGACAATCGGCCTGCGACCCTCCCTGCAAACGACACCGTCCCGGCTCCAACGGAGCGAACCGGCGATCCCGGTGCGACCGCGACGTCGATCCCGAAATGGCCGCTCCAACGGCCCGTAGGACCGTAGGGACGAACGATCTGGACCGGTTCGTCCAGCGACAGCCCAGAACACGGCGAGGGGACAGCCAGGACGGTGAACACGGCGAGCAAGGTGAGTATCTGCATATGGGGTAGGCACCACCGCTACACAGCGATCGTACCCGGGCAAGGAGTGCGGTTCTAGAGGACCGGTGCAGGAACCCCGTGGAGCGTGTCGAGGAGGATCCGGCGAAGCTCCGCGGGACGGAACGGCTTCATCAGATACCGATCAGCACCGGCCGAGTCAGCACGCTCGACATCGGCAGCATCGGTACGGCCCGTCATCATGATGATGGCGAGGCCGTCGAGAACCGACTGCGATCGTGCGAACTCGAGTACGTCCCAACCGGAGATGTCGGGGAGGCCGACATCGAGTATCAACGCATCGGGCGGGTTCGACATCATCTCGAGCTGCGCGTCTGTACCCGTCCCGACCGTGGTCACCGTGACGTCGAGCGGGTCCAGGCAGACTTCGACGAGCCTGCGGATCACATGGGAGTCGTCGACGACGAGCACGCTATGCACCGACAAACCCCCCTGATGGCTCGACCTGTGTGAATCTCTTGATGGTCTTGCCATCGGCAGATGGGGTAGGAAACTTGAACGAAGCGGTCACGAAGCGATGCGTGGCCGACGCACCGTCGGGAGAGCAGCCTGCTCCACGAAGTCTTCGAGCTGACGGAGCGTCCTGACCTGCTCGACGACGTCGCACATGCCCGCATAGCGCGACATGATCGAGTCCCCGGTGTCCCAGTACCTTCTTGGCTCCGGGTTCAGCCAGAACGTCGCCCTCGACCGCTCTGTGATCCGATCCAGGTAGCGTTCACCTGCGTCGCGATAGTTGTTCCGCGCGTCCCCGGTGATCATCACCGAGGTGCGCGGGGTGATGACGTCGCCGTACTTCTCCCACATCTCTTGGAGTGAACGCCCGTAGTCGGAGTGACCGTCGGATCGCACGAGGTCGGCACCGCGACTCATCTCGATGAGACCTTGTGCGAAGTCGACGTCCGACCCGAAGTAGTCGGTCACCTCGTCGAGACCGTCGATGAAGCCAAAGACGCGAACCTTCGAGAGCTCCGATGCAATGGCGTAGGTGAGCTGCATGGTGAAGCGAGCGAACGTTGCCATGGATCCCGAGAGGTCGCACAGAACCACGATCTCGGGCTTGGAGCGGCGCGGTGCCTTGAACTGAGGCTCGAGGAGCACCCCGCCGTGCCCGAGTGAACGGCGGATAGTTCTCCGGACGTCGAGACGACCCTTGCGACCGTGTCGACGACGTTGCGCCAACCGGGTCGCCAGTTTCCTCGCGAGCGGGGCGACGGCCTTCTCCACTTCGGCGATCTCGGCTCTCGTCGCATGCATCAGGTCGACATCCTCTACGAGGGGAAGTCTCCGCGACGCTGCAACCTGGGATGCCCCTCGATCGTCGACGAGACGGGCCGTGATCTGTTGTTCGAGTTCGTCGCGAACCGCTTGCACCATCGCCTCAGCTTCATCTCGATGAATCCGCTGATCGATGGCCCCCCCGGGTTGTGATGGTGCGAGTGCTGCAAGGAGCCTGGCGAGGAGCTCATCGGTGTCGATCCGACGTAGCACGCGGTACGTGTAGTAGCGGCCACCAACCGGGCGCCCGGGCTGCATGCCTGCGTATGCGGTGATGGCCTGGCTGACGAGGTTGCGGAGGCGATCTCGATCACCTCCGAGGAGTGCATCGAGGAGCGCATCAAGCATCTCGGCACCCTCGCCGGACTCTCCTCCCCCGCCGCCGCCGCCCGCCTCGGACGACACGCCCCCTTCCGATTCGGCAGGATCCGACGGTGCTGCCAGGCCGAAGTACACGTTGAACGTGGCTTCGAACGCCGGGTAGTGCCGTGCGTTCTTGATGAGCGTCGCCCCCAGCGTCGCTTTGAGATTCTCCGGGGCAGCGAGGTCGGTGTGCTCAATCGCCGATGCTGCATCGAGAACCTCGACCATCGACACGGGGATCCCCATCGTCCTCAGCTCGTCCACGAACTCGGTCAGGGAGGTCAACACGGTGGCCTACCCGTCATCTCCGAGATCGAGCGAGAGTTCCTTCGCCGCCTTCTCGATGTCGGTGCGGTACTTGAGAAGAACATGCAGCGTGTCTGCCGTTGCGGTGTCGTCGAGGTCCTCTATCCCGAGGGCAAGCAGCGTTCGGGCCCAGTCGATCGTCTCGGATACCGACGGTGCCTTACGCAGCGGGACGTCACGGATCGTTGAAACCGTCCTTGCGACCTTGTCTGCAAGAACCTCCGGGAGCTCGGGGACCCTCGCGTTGAGGATCGCCCGCTCGCGCTCGATCGACGGGTACGGCACGTACAGGTAGAGACATCTGCGCTTGAGGGCCTCAGACAGCTCCCGTGTGTTGTTCGAGGTGAGCACGACGATCGGCTGGGATGCCGCCTCGATGGTCCCAAGCTCAGGGATCGTGACCTGGAACGAGTCGAGGACTTCGAGCAGGAGGGCCTCCGTCTCGACCTCCACACGATCGACCTCATCGATGAGCAACACGACAGGCTCACGGGAGCGGATCGCTGCGAGGAGTGGCCGCTCGAGGAGGAACGGCTCGGAGAATATGTCTCCCTCGAGGTCTCCCCAGGCGGCTCCCTCGTCGGCCTGGAGGCGCAGGAGCTGCTTGTGATAGTCCCACTCGTAGAGCGCTTTCGCCTCATCGAGACCCTCATAGCACTGGAGCCTGACCAGCTTGCGATCCGTAGCCTCAGCAAGAGCGAGCGCCAGTGCGGTCTTACCGACGCCTGCAGGACCCTCAGCGAGGATCGGCTTGTCCAGTCGGTCGGCAAGGAACACAACCTGGGCGATGCGCGCATCCGACAGGTAGCCCGCTGCTGCGAGATCGGTGCCGACGTCTCCGGGGGTGTTCCATGTGTTCGCCATCGGTGCCAGAGTAGCGCCAGAAGTTACCGACGGTTCACAACGATGACGAGATCGTCGCGATGGACCACCTCTCCACCGGCCGAGGAGCTGTGAGCACCAATGACGGCGCGCACCTCCGATGCTGAGAGGCGGCTGATCCCCTTCGCTATGAGCGATCCATCGGGGCCGGCGATCTCTACAGCCTGGAACCGCTGGAACGACCCCGCAACATCGAGCACACCGACGGGTAGGAGCGATCTGCCATCTGAGAGGAGTGCCACGACCGCACCTTCGTCGATGGTGATCGATCCTGATGATGGGAGGCCGAATGCGAGCCACAGCTTGCGTGCCGGGAGCGAGGACGACCTCGGGTCGATCCACGTTCCCACGTCATCGCCGTTCACCGCTGTACCGACCGCGTCATGGACACGGCTCGATGCGATGACGGTGGGAACCCCAGAGAACGCAGCCATACGAGCCGCAGCGATCTTCGTCACGACCCCGCCTGAACCGAGAACCCCCTTAGCGCTCGTCTCTTTGATCCGGTCAAGGATCTCGTCCGAGTGACGCACGGCTACGAGCAGTTCGGCGTCGCCGGAGAGCCTGGGATCATCCGAGTACAGGCCGTCGGTGTCGGTGAGGATCACCAACATTCCGGCGTTCACGAGATGAGCGGTGATCGCGGCGAGCTGATCATTGTCTCCGAAGGCAACCTCGTCGACTGCGACCGTGTCGTTCTCGTTCACGATCGGCACAACACCGAGATTCAACATCGCGGACAGGGCTGCACGGGCGTTGAGGTACTGGGTTCGGGACCCGAGCACGTCCTTGGTGAGGAGGATCTGGCCGATCTGGATATCGAAAGCGCCGAACGCTTCTGCGTAGCGGGCCATGAGCTGGAGCTGTCCAACGGCGGCGGCGACCTGCAGATCGGCGATATCTGACGGCCTCTCGGAGAACCCGAGATCGGCGAACCCCGCTGCGATTGCCCCCGAACTCACGAGGACCGGCGGGTTGCCCCGTTCACGAAGATCTGCGAGCTGTGCGGCAATGGACTCCACAGATGATGTGTCGAGCCTCCCATCGGTGTCGGTGAGACTCGATGACCCGACCTTGACGACCACGGGGTCCCCGATCGCTACCGGTCTCCTCACAGGAACATTTCCTCTTCACCGATCGAGTCGGGATCGAAAGTGAATACGATCGACCCGATGCGAACATCGTCACCGGGCTCGGCTCCAGCCCCGATGAGGCCGTCGACGATCCCGCTCCCCACGAGGCGCTTCGCAACGAACTCAGCGGCGTCTGGGTCTGTGAGATCGGAGAGGTTCACTGCACGGACCGCCGCAATGCCCTCGACGACCCACTCGTCTCCATCCCGCCGGATTGTGAAATCTGCCCGCAGCGGTCGATGCAGAATGAACCCCTCGCGCTGAGGCGTATCGAGGTCGACCTCTTCGACGAGGTCGGCGATCGCGTACATGAGCTCGTCGACTCCCTCACCGGTCATCGCCGAGATGCGCCTCACCTCGTCGTCGAGTCCAAGAAGATCGAATGTATCGTCGTCGATCAGCTCGGCCTTGGATACCACGACGATGCGTTCCCGAGCGGCGAGGGCGGGGTCGTGTTGCTCGAGCTCACCGAGAAGCACCTCGAGCTGCCTCGCAGGTGAATCGACCTGAAGCGGGGATGGATCGAGGAGCACAACGAGTGCCCGCGCACGCTCCGTGTGTCGGAGGAACTCATGCCCGAGCCCTTTGCCACTGGCTGCTCCTTCGATGAGACCGGGGACGTCCGCAAGGACGATCTCCCGATCACCGATAGAGACGACGCCCAGGTTCGGCACCAGTGTCGTGAACGGATAGTCTGCGATCTTCGGCTTGGCTGCTGAGACCCGTGCAATGAGTGTCGACTTGCCTGCGTTCGGATACCCGATCAGCGCAGCGTCTGCGAGGAGCTTGAGTTCGAGACGAACCTCGACCTCCTCACCGAACTCGCCCTGCTCGGCGAACGTCGGGGCTTTGCGCGCCGGAGAGACGAACGCAGCGTTGCCCTTGCCACCTTTGCCTCCCCGAGCAACGACGAGTTCCTGGCCATCTTCGACGAGATCGGCGATGACGCGGCCATCCTCGTCCTTGACGACGGTCCCAAGGGGGACGGGGAGCCGCAGATCTTGTCCCTGCCTGCCGTGGCGAAGGTCCCCTTCACCATGCGTGCCGCTCGGTGCTTTCCAGTCGGGATGCCTGTCGTAACGCAGCAGGGTGGGCACCTGGGAGTCTGCAACGAGAACCACGTTGCCACCTGCTCCGCCGGAACCGCCGTTGGGTCTCCCCTTCGGTAAGCCCTTGCGGCGAAGGAACGACGAGACACCCGCTCCACCGCTTCCACCTCGCACCCTGATGGCGACGCTGTCAACGAACATCAGGAGAAGCTTTCAGTTCACAGTTCACAGATCACAGCCAGAATCGTCAATGGGGTGTCACACTCCCCGCTCGGGAAGGACGGCATCATATGCAGACAATGCCGGGGAGCGCACCGATCACCCAATGGCCGGAGCGCTTACAAGAGCGTACGCTGCCTACTTTTCGAGCAGGACCGAGACCTCGCGACGACCGCGGCGTGAGCCGTACTTGATCGTGCCTGGCTCCAGGGCGTAGAGCGTGTCGTCTCCACCCCGCCCGACGTTGGAACCGGGGTGGATGCGGGTGCCGCGTTGACGGACGATGATCGCACCCGCGTTCACGAACTGGCCATCGAACACCTTCGGGCCGAGGCGTTTCGCGTGCGAGTCGCGGCCGTTGCGTGATGAACCGCTTGCCTTGGTTTTCGACATCTCTACGCCTCCTCGGTTGCAGCGGACTCATCCGCTTCAGCCTTCGCCTTCTTCTTCTTGGACGCGCCCGCTTTGATCTTCGTGACCTTGATGGTCGTGTACTTCTGGCGGTGTCCCTGACGGCGGCGATAGCCGGTCTTGTTCTTGTACTTGAAGATGTCGATCTTCGGCCCGGCTGACTCGCCAACGATCTCGGCGGTCACGGTTGCCTTGTCGAGCGCCTTGCGGTCAGAGATGACCGACCCATCGTCGTTGACGATGAGCAGCGGCTTGTACGACACCTTGTCGGTGCCCTTGATACGTTCCACGTCGAGCACATCGCCCTCGTGAACCTTTGCCTGCTTCCCGCCGGCGCGGATGATCGCGTACATAATCCTCAGGT
>CAYLVM010000119.1:0-7528 GCA_964387145.1 uncultured Acidimicrobiaceae bacterium | reverse complement strand
TTGAAAGGAGGACCGAAGAACTCGGAAGCCTGGCGACGGGTAGGGCCTCGCGGATTGAGGTTTGCCGGCGACACCCGAGCATCCATCGACCACCCGGGTTTCCGACTGTGAACTGTCAACTGTGATCTGTCAGCTATGAACTGTGAACTCACCGACCGGCTACTCCCCGTCCGCGGACCCTCCTGCTACAGCGGGTACTCCCAGACGCTCAGAGGCTTCACGTCGCAGCCGGTTCGGCGGGCTGCTTGAACGACCCAGTCGACCGCCGGGAGCCAGATGCTGATCTGCTCGGCACCCCGGTTGTTGGCCGCATCGACGAGGGCCCCGATGGTCTCGTACGCCTCGTCGGGGCGTGTCTCGAGCATCGCAACGAGGAACTCAGGTTCGATCGCTGCGGTGACCGCCCACGAGCTGCCGATCTCCCAGAGTGATCCGGCGCGTGCGGCCGCTTCGACGTCGGCGAGCCGCATCGTGTGGAATCGCCAGCCCTCACCGACGAGACCTCGCATAGCGCGTCCGATGTCCGACGACATCCACGAGGCGAGGATGAGCGGAGCGTCCTGAGTCTTCGCGGGTCGTGCACGCAGCGGTGACGGGCCTCGCCGCACACCGTTTCCCTCGGCGTTCGCCGAGGCGTCGCCGACCGCTCGCGATGCCCGCATCAGCCTGGCGGTGCGTCGAAAGCCGAGCTTCTGGACATGTCGGATGGATGGCGTGTTGTCATCCTCCACGAGGAGACGAACGATCTGGGCACCTGCATCGCGAATCCATTTCAGAAGAGGGGCCCCGAGCGCGGAGGCGACGCCGCTTCCCCGGTGGTCCGGGTGGACTCTGATGCCGTGCGCCCACCCTTCGTTCGATGTGAGCAGCAGGGTCCTGGCGACCGCGATCGGCTTGCCATCGAGAAGGGCGACCATCGTCATCCCCTCGGTGTCGTCCACCCACTCGGCGATCATGTCCGGGACGTAGTCGCCCCACTCGAATGTGTCCTGTGTATAGGCGGCGATGGCCGGAACGTCCTCAGGTCGCGCGCGTCGAATCTCCATGTCACCAAGGGTAGAGCCACAGTGTTGCTTCGACTACCAGCGGGCCAGGGATCGGGCTTCCTCCACGATGCCCTCGACGTCGGGCATCACCTGCTTCTCGAGTGACGCGGCGAACGGGAAGGCGGGGACATCGGGTGCGGTGAACCGTCGAATGGGCGCATCGAGCCACTCGAAGGACTTCTCGGCGATCTGAGCAGCAACCTCGGCGCCGTACCCCATGAACCGGTTGTCCTCGTGGACGATGAGAACCTTCGACGTTCTCTCCACGGCCGCTTGGATCGATGGCCAGTCGAGCGGGCGCAGCGAGCGGAGGTCGAGGACGGTGACATCGATGCCGTCTGCGGCGAGGATGTCGGCGGCCTGGACAGAGAAGTGTGCCATCGTTCCGTAGGCGATGATCGTCAGGTCGTCTCCGATCCGACGCAGCGCTGCCTTTCCGATCGGAACGACATGGCCACCCTTGGGTATCGGTCCGGTCGCCAGCCGGTACAGCTTCTTCGGTTCGAGCACCATCACAGGATCTGGGTCCTGCACGGCTGCCCGAAGCAACCCGGCAGCATCTGCAGGTGTCGATGGTACGACGACCTTGAGTCCGGGTACGTGTGTGTAATAGGCCTCCACCGACTGGCTGTGATAGAGAGCGCCATGGATACCACCGCCGTACGGCGTGCGGATCGTCAGTGGCAGTGTCCACTTCCCGTTGCTGCGGTAGTGGACGCGGGCCACCTCGGAGACGATCTGGTCGAACGCCGGGTGGATGTAGTCGGCGAATTGGATCTCGGCCAGTGGCAGGGAACCGGCCGCCGCCATGCCGATCCCGAGCCCGATCACAAGGGCCTCCGCGAGCGGTGTGTTGAAGGAGCGGTCCTCGCCGAACGCCTCCGTCAAACCGACCGTCGCCTTGAACACACCGCCGGTCGGGTCGGCAACATCTTCGCCGAACACGACCATGTCGTCGTGCTCTGCCATCAGTTCGTGCAGCGTGGCGTTGATGGCCGCGATCATCGTGCCGACCTCGCCGTCGGGTTCTGGTTCAATCGTGGTCACGGGCACTGTCGGAGTGATCGGGTTCGAGAAGAGATGACTCACGGCATCGGTCGGGTCTGCGGCCGCTTCGGTGGTCTTGACTGCCTCGGCAATCTGTGTCGTGACCTCCTCCTCGATCGTGCGTTCCATCTCAGCGGAGAGCAGACGTTGCTCGACGAGGTACTGACGGAAGTTCGGGATCGGGTCCTTCCGTCGCCACAGCTCGACCTCCTCCCGTGTGCGGTACAGCTTGTCATCGTCATCAGATGTGTGTGCGTAGTAGCGGTACGTCTTGGCTTCGATGAGCGTTGGGCCATCACCAGCGCGTGCCCGATCTACCGCAGCGGACATCGCACCGTAGACATTGAGCACGTTGTTGCCGTCGACGACGACACCTGCCATGCCGTAACCGATCGCCCTGTCAGCGACCTGGCCGGCGACCTCGGATGCTGCAGGAACGGAGATCGCATAGAGGTTGTTCTGGATGAGGAAGACCATCGGCAGTTTGTGGATACCTGCGAAGTTCATCGCTTCGTGCCAGTCGCCCTCCGATGTGGACCCTTCGCCTCCATCGACGACGACGATGCCGTCAGATCCACGCCGTTGGAGGTCGTACGCGATGCCACACGCCTGGGGGTACTGGGAGGCGATGACCGAACTCTGTGTGAAGATGTTGAGTTTCGGCTCAGACCAGTGATTCGGAAGCTGTCGTCCACCGCTCGACGTGTCCATCTCCTTCGAGAAGACGCCTGCGAAGACCTGCTCGGGTGTGATCCCGATCGCGAGGGCGAACGCAAGATCGCGGTAGTACGGCATCGACCAGTCCTTCGAGGGGTCGATGGCAGCTGCAGCGCCGACCTGAGTCGCTTCGTGTCCCGAGACGGACACGACGAACGGGACACGCCCCTGGCGGTTCAGTGCCCACATGCGCTCGTCGAGACGTCGGGCCAGCAACATCTTGCGGTACAGATCGACCAGGTCCTCGTCACTCAACCCGAGTGCGGTGTGGTCCATCACGCTGTCAAGTCCCAGGGTCACGTTGAGCCTCCGTGGCGGCTACAGCCGCGATTCGTTCCTCGGCAACGTGCTCGGCGGCGACATGGGTGCCGATTCCGAGGCGGTCTGCGGTTGTGAGGATCTCTATCAGGTTGTCGAAGATGTGCTCGACCATCGCGTCGGCCTTCTCCGGTGAGTAGCCGTCCTCTTCTGCGGCGATGTTGATGATCCCTCCCGCGTTGACCACGAAGTCGGGTGCGTACAGGATCCCGGCGTCGGCGAGACGGTCTCCATCGTCGTGGGTCGCGAGCTGGTTGTTTGCTGAGCCGACGACGGCAGCGCAGCGGAGTTCCGGAATCGTTCGCTCGTTGAGGCCACCGCCGAGGGCGCATGGGGCGAAGATCTCGCACTCCACGTGATGGATCTCATCGGTGTCGACGACCTTGGCGCCGTACTCTCTCGACGCGATGTCTGTCGCGAGCGTGTTGACGTCTGCAACGATCAGTTCGGCACCGTACCGGGACAGACGTTCGACGAGGGCCATGCCGACCTTGCCGACACCCTTGATTGCCACCCGCTTCCCTGCGAGGTCCTGGCTGCCCCAGAGCATCGCGGCGACGGCCCGCTGTGCGGTGGCGACGCCGTGTGCCGTTGCCGGGGAGGGATCGCCGGACCCGCCGTGTTCGATGGTCAACCCTCGGACGTACTGCGTCTGTGTGGCGACGATCTCCATGTTCGCGACGGTGGTCCCGACATCTTCGGCGGTGATGTACTGCCCACCGAGGCTCTCGACGAAGCGTCCGTACGCCGCAAAGAGGTCATCGGATCCGATGCCGGTCGGCTGCCCGATGATGACGGCCTTCCCTCCACCGAGCGGTAGACCAGCACACGCCGCCTTGTAGGTCATCCCCTTCGAGAGGCGCAACACGTCGATGAGGGCGTCGTGTTCAGATGCGTAGGGGTAGAAACGAGTTCCGCCGAGGGCGGGTCCCAGCACGGTGCTGTGAACAGCGATGATGGTCCGCAGCCCCGTCGTTGTATCCATCCCGAAATGCACCGACTGGTGGTGTTCGGGTCCGATGGCGTCGAATACTCCCAATGCGGTCCTCCGAGTCCGTGCTGGCCACGTCCGCCGTAATTCCAATGGTAGCGACGAGCGTGTCGTCAGGTCCTCACCGCCAAGCGCTTAGGCTGCCTGTCGTGATCGGAACCGCCTACCTTCGCGCCTACCTGCCGGCTTCTCGCATCGGGCCGCTTCCGCCGCACCGACCCGTCGATCGTTCCGATGCCATCACGCAGAACGATCGATTCATGTGGAACGAGGATCTCTCCGACGACGCGTTCCACACGGTGTGGCAGGGAACGCAGTACTCCTGTCCCCGCAACGTTCGCGTACGGATGATCGAAGGGATCCTCGCGTACGTGAACACGTTCCCTGCGATGCCGCTACTGAGCGAAGATGAACGTCGTGCATACAAGACGGAACTCAATCGCCTGCGACGAGAAACCGCTCACTCGAGAAGCCACATACTGTCGAACGCATGGCATGTTCCACTCCGATGGTTCGCGGGGTTCCGCGCAACGGACCGGGAGGTGTACGACACCGTGACCGGCACGTCCATCCGGTACCGCACTGCTTCGGGAGACGCGATCGATCGCCTCGGATGGGCGCGCAACGTTCTTGACGGTGCAGGGTTCGCCGAGCAGGTCGTCGACCGTATGCGCTATCTCGAACGGTGGATCGCCGAGTTCTCAGCGGATGCGATGATCGAACTCGACTATGGGACGGTCTCTGGTTCGTTCCCGGATGCGGAACTCGTCTTCGATGAGTCTGCCGACGATGTGCGAGCCAGCCTGCTCGCCCTCGAAGTCGATGACTTCGAGGCGGCCCGCGAGGCCTATACCCGGGTTGCTCAACGCTGGGCAGCCGCACAGTCGTTCACGCTGTCGAACTAGTCGTCGTAAGTGTGACGTTCACCGGATGACGTTTACCGTTCGTTCCAGCCCGCCCGTTTCTCGAGGTTTCATGTCCACCGGCAAGTTCATTGCACTCTCCATTGCATGGGTACTGGCGTCGTTGACCATGGGCGTGGTGACCGCGGTGTTCGTGACGGAGATCCTTCGCCTCCTCGGGATCGTTGAATCCGGCTCGCCGGGGTACTCGACCTCGTTGAACATCGTGACGTTCGGGACCTTCGCTGCATTGGTTGCGGTCCCGTTCGTCTTCCGTAAGCGGTTCACCGACAGGGACGCCGACGATGGGTGACACGACCGTGGCCATGTCGCTCGTTCCCGACTCGTGCGACGGTGACGCCGAGAACGCGACGGGTGCCTACGGTGTACACGAGAAACCCGGCTTCATGGATATGTGGCGCGAGGCCATGGCCTCGGGGACGCCTTAGGAGGATCGCATGGGTGAACTTTCGATCGAACGCGATGAAGTTTTCCGGATCAAGACGGCGCGTCGGCCGGGGATGCTGGCGAAGGTGCTCGCTGCTGCGGGGGAGTACGGCGCCAACATCGGAGAGATCGAGACGGTGTACATCGGCGCCGACTACAACATCCGCGAGGTCGCGATCATCGCTCCGGACGCACAGGCCATCGACCGGATCGCCGCTGCCATGGATGCCATCGAAGGGGTCTCGGTACTGCCGGGCCACATCGACAAGGTCTTCGACCAGCACAGAGGCGGCAAGATCGAGGTCAGGTCACGGGCCACCGTTCGCACGCTCCAGGACATCCGCGAGGTATACACACCCGGTGTTGCGAGAGTGGTCCAGGCGATCGTCGATGACGAGACCGTTGCCGACGACTACACATGGCGGGGACGGACGGTTGCGATCGTGACGAACGGGACCCGCGTTCTCGGTCTGGGGAACGTCGGTCCCGCCGCGGCGCTCCCGGTGATGGAAGGCAAGGCGCTGTTCTACGCGCAGCTCGTCGATGTCAACGCCGTACCGATCGTCCTCGATGCCGACGAACCCCGGGATGTCATCGACACTGTGATACGTCTCGCCCCCGGTTTCGGTGCGATCCACCTCGAGGACATCGCGACACCCGGTGTCTATGAAGTCGAGCGGGAACTCGAGCAGCGGCTGTCGATCCCGGTGTTCCACGACGACCAGCACGGTACCGCCGTTGTCGTGGTGGCTGCGATCCTGTCCGCAGCTCGCGCCACAGGCAGAGAGCTCGGGGATCTCACATTCGGTCAACTCGGTCTCGGTGCCGCCGGAAGCGCAATCGCTGGGCTTGCCTCAGGATTCGGCTTCAAGGAGCTGCGGGCCTACGACCCGAGCCCGCTGGGTATCGCGCGACTCGAAGAGGTCGCTGAAGCAGGGGTTGAGCTGATCACGGGAACCGACGAGGCCACGTTCGACACGATCGTGGAGCGCTCGGATGTCCTCGTGATGACGACCGGCCAGGCGGGACTCCTCACGCCGGAGAAGGTTCGTGATGGCCAGATCATCATGGCCTTGACGAACCCGATCGCCGAGATCACGCCCCGGGATGCCACAGAGGCCGGTGCAGCCGTTGCAGCTGACGGCAGCATCGTCAACAACGTCCTCGCCTATCCCGGTCTGATACGGGGAGCCCTCGAAGCGAAGGTTGGAAAGGTGACATCCGGCATGAAGCGAGCTGCCGCGTTCGCGATAGCCGACGCTGCACCGAGCGGGCAGCTACTCCCGGAACCGCTCGACGTCACCGTTCACGATGCGGTTGCCGAAGCTGTGATAGCCGCCGCTGTGGGCGATCAGAATCCGAGCCAGTAGGCGATCTCGTCGGCGTAGTCGATCTGGTCGGGGCACTCCTGTGTCGGTGCACGCACCAGAAGCTCCCCGTACGCGGCTTTCTCCGATGTCGAGAGTCCGTCGAGATCGGTCGATGTGATTGCCTCGGAAGCGTTGCCTGCCGGTACCTCAGCCGAACTCAGCAGTTCGAGTGTTCGGCACATCGCTGCGACCGTGTCGGCGTTGGTGTCGGCGGTGACGGTCGTCGTGGTCGTCTCCTCCGCTGCTCCAGAGGAACACGCAGCAGCGAGAACACCGAATGCCAGAGCGAGGGCGAGGAGTGATTTGTGGAACGTCGTGATGCGCATCGCGTCACGGTAGTTTGGCGCCAATGACTGTCGCATTCGCTCGTGCGGTCACCGTTCAGATCGTGTCGTCGTGGTTCCGGGAACGGATGTCGATCCAGATCATGAACATCAGGAACGCCGTGAGCACCGTCACCCAACTGATCGGTGTTCCTGCGGCGAAGAGCATTGCCGAGACGAGGACCGCCGCGACGCTACGCACGACCTTTGTCACGCGCCTGTTCGGGACGGGGGTGTCGAAGCGGTCGCCGTCTTCGACGAAGCCCGGAGCATCCTCATCGAGGTGGGGTTCGATCTCTTCGTAGGGATCCATGGTTCGCATTCAGCCGTCGAGCATCTCGGTGCACTACGACGATACCGGCGTCGG
>CAYLVM010000118.1:0-7530 GCA_964387145.1 uncultured Acidimicrobiaceae bacterium | reverse complement strand
GACATATCAACGCTCCACCAGCATCATCTTGCGGTTGTAGTAGTTGACGATCGCTGATATCGAAAGGCTCATCGTGACGAAGAACGCCATCCAGACGATCACGATTGGGAGAGACTGACCGGTCTGGTTCATGACCGTGAAGCCAACAGCAACGATGTCTGCGAAGGCGACAGCGAGACCAAGCGATGTGTTCTTTGCAAGGTTGAGGTACTGGTTGCCCATCGGAGGCAGGATGATCCTGAAGGCCTGAGGAAGGATGACGAGACGGAGGTACTGGGACCGCTTCAAGCCGACTGCCTGTGCTGCCTCGGTCTGTCCCTTCGAAACGGCAAGGATCCCTCCACGCACGATCTCGGCGATGAACGCTGCCGTATACAGAGTCACACCCGTCCAGATGGCGAAGAACGGGACAGTCACGACCATGCCTGTGTCCGCGTACTGTGGAATCCCGGCGCCCTTCAGCACCACGGCAGGCTTCGAGAACACAAGGGGCCCGCCCTCACGGACAACTCCCGCTGCCTCGTCGACGATGCTCGACACCTCCCCGCTGAAGGCGGCCGAGAGCCATCCCAAGAAGTTGCCAAGACCCGTCCTGATCAGTTCAGCGACCGTTGCAGTGTCCCCAGCGACAGTCTTGAGTGCGAACTCGCCGATCACGAACGCGGCGACCGCGATTGTGATGCCGGCGAATCCAGTGAAGATGACACGGAACCAGTCGTCGTCGGTCATCTTTCCAAAACCGGCAGGAGTTCTGCGGGACTCGAAGAAGTTGCGAATCCACAGTGCCGCGCTGACGATCGCAATGATCGCCACGATGATCGGGAACACGATCGGGGGCAGAGCATCTACGAACGATTCGATGGCACCGAACACATAGCCCATGAATCCAAGCAGCGGCCACGCGAACCATCCGATGATGCCGAACAGCACGATGATGCCGATCCAGTACCGCCCTCCATGCCCGAGGTTGCCCGTCTCCTCCTGGTAGGCCTTACGTTTTCGAGCCACGTAGCGACCGACGAAGAAGCCAACAACCACGAACGCCAGCCAAGGCAACCAACCAAGCCCTGGGAAGATCCAAGCGTAGGCGATCCCCTTGTTCGAGGCCTTGAAGATGAACCCCCCGACGTCGTCGGCGGTCAATGCGGGAAGTGTGACGGCGATGGCCGACCAAAAGAAGATCTGCACGAGCAAGGGGATGTTGCGAATCGTCTCGATGTACACCGTGGCGATCTTGTTGACGATCCAGTTGCTCGAGAGGCGGCCGATACCGATCAGTGTTCCAAGGATCGTGGCAGCGAAGATACCTGAAACCGCGACCCGCAACGTGTTCACGATGCCGACGAGAAGTGCCCGTGCACCACTGTCCGGGTTGATGTCGATACCCTCGCGCAGCTGAACACCCGTCGGAGATGACAGCCATGTCCAGCCGAAGGAGATGTCGGATTGCGCGAAGTTGGTCAATGCCTGAGACACCAGCAGAGCGAACATGCCAATGACGAGTAGCAGGACGAACAGTTGCGCAGACCACTTGAGGAAGGTTGCGTTCCTCCACAGCGGTGTCTTCGTCTGTTCCCGTACCTGGACCGTCACGTCCGAGCCTTCCTTCGACCCGCTCCTGCGGGCATGGTCGCGTCTCCTGGCGGCACCCTAGGCAGATGCGGAGGCACTTTGCGAGGAAAAGAGGCGAGAAAGTTCACAGTTCATAGATCACAGTTCACAGCTCACAGCTGACAGTTCACAGATCAGAGTCGGATGCCCGGGCCATTTCAGGATGCTCAGGTTTTGCCCGTAGACAGTAAGCGGAGAGCAACTCGCCAGACAGTTCACAGATCACGGGTCGGACGAACTGACCCCTCTGACTGTGAACTCTGGACCTCTCTTCAACTATCAACTCACACGCGAAAGGGGCGCCCCGGAGGGCGCCCCTTTCGCGTTAGTTGTTTGCTAGCTCAGTTAGCGAGCCGGCGGTGCGTAGATCAGACCACCGTCGTACCACTGCATGTTGTACGAGCCTTCACGCTCGAGCTTCAGCGGTCCGGTGAGGTTCTTCTCGAAGAGCTCACCGTACGAGCCAACCTGCTTGATGACCTGGTAGAACGCGTCCGCGCTCAGACCCATGGCCGTCTGCAGTTCACCCTCGCCGCCGAAGAGGCGACCGAGTTCCGGCGTTGCATCCATCTTGTCGTCGACGTTGGACGAGGTCACACCATTCTCATCAGCGATGAACGTGGCGAACACGGTCCAGTTGACGACATCGAACCACTGGTCATCGTTCTGGCGAACGACGGGACCGAGTGGCTCCTTGGAGATGGGAGCTGACGGGAAGATGACCCAGTCGGCCGCACCTTCGGTGCCCGCTGCAGTCTCGGCAGCACGGTTACCGAACAGTCCAGAACCGTCGGTCGTGACGAGGTCACACGTACCGGCCTTGAACTTCTCCATCGCCTCTGGGAACGTCTCGACGGTCTCGAGCGTGATCGTCACGCCTGCAACCTGAGCACCCTCGGTGATGTTCTTCTCGGTCGTCGTACCAGCGTTGGTACAGACCGTTGCGCCATCAACAGCTTCGAATCCGCTGTCGGCGCTGAGGCCCGGCAAGGTCGCCGGGTTGCCCATGAGCTGCTGGCCGTCGTAGTACGTCGTTGCAGCGAACTGCATACCGATGTCCGTATCACGGCTCTGGGTCCAGGTCGTGTTCCTGATGAGAACATCGATCTCGTTGTTCTTCAGTGCCTCGAACCGCTCTGCGGCTGTGAGTGCACGGAACTCGACGGCGTTGGCGTCACCGACAACGGCTGCGGCTACTGCACGGCAGTAGTCAGCATCGAAACCAGTGGCGGTTCCGTCGGCCTGGGTCTCAGAGAATCCAACTGCGGATCCAGAGACACCACAGATCAACTTTCCACGGGCCTGCACCGCTGCGAGCGTGCTTCCACCATCGCCTTGACCTGTATCGCCGCCGGGTGCAACAGTGGTCGTTGCGCCCTCACCTGCGGTCGTCGTTGTTTCTTCGCCATCACCCGAGCTCGCACACGCTGCGGCCACAAGGGCGAGGACTGCAAAGAGCACAGCAAGTCGCTTAAGCATGCTGAAACCCCTCCTCTATTTGCTAGTAGTTACGTGACGCGGAACGTCACATGATCCATTCGGAGGAATGGAGCGACCTTAAGCTAGCCTTCATCGCGCCCAGCTGCCAACCCATTTCGCGAAGATATATCGATTCGCAGAATATTCCTCCA
The DNA here is from genome assembly GCA_964387145.1 of uncultured Acidimicrobiaceae bacterium. Classification (GTDB taxonomy): domain Bacteria; phylum Actinomycetota; class Acidimicrobiia; order Spongiisociales; family UBA5794; genus JAMBLL01. The sequence continues at coordinate 4,288 of CAYLVM010000118.1, read as the reverse complement.
TACAGACCGATGGCTGAACCACCCTCGGAGCCCTCGACGGTCGGCCGTCCCCCTACAATCGGTGTCGTCAACCAACGGGAGGAATCCGATGCCCGCGTCCATCATTCTTGGCGCTCAGTGGGGCGACGAGGGCAAGGGCAAGATCACCGACCTTCTCTCGGAGAAGGCCGACTTCGTCATCAGGTACCAGGGCGGGAACAACGCCGGGCACACGATCGTCGTCGGCGATCAGAAGTTCGCGCTCAGCCTCATCCCTTCTGGAGTCCTGTACCCGACGGTCACGCCGGTGATCGGAAACGGTGTCGTCGTCGATCCGAGATGGTTCTTCGAGGAGAAGGAGACACTCGCCAAACGCGGTATCGACGCCTCGAACGTCAAGATCTCCAACAACGCTCATCTGATCATGCCGTACCACCGAAAGCTCGACGCCGTGATCGAGCGGTTCCTCGGCAACGCGATGATCGGAACCACCAAACGTGGCATCGGACCGGCCTACACGGACAAGTTCTCCCGGGTCGGGATCCGGGTGCAGGACCTCTTCGACGAGAAGATCTTCCTCGAGAAGCTCACCGCATCGCTCAAGATGAAGAACAAGATCCTGATGAAGGTCTACAACCAGCTCCCGATGGACATCGATGAGATCGCCGATGAGTACCTCGGCTACGCCGAAGCGCTTGCACCCCATGTCACCGATACGTCGCTCCTTGTCTATGAGGCGGTACGCGACAACAAGAACGTCCTCTTCGAAGGCGGCCAGGGAACACTGCTCGACATCGACCACGGCACCTACCCCTTCGTCACGTCATCGAACCCGACTGCAGGGGGGGCGCCGGTCGGTATCGGCATCGGGCCGACGATGATCGACAACGTCATCGGCGTCACCAAGGCCTACATCTCGCGGGTCGGCACCGGACCGTTCCCGACCGAGCTCAACGACGAGGTCGGTGACCGTATGATCGACATCGGTGGCGAGTACGGGGTGGTGACGGGACGCCGTCGCAGGTGCGGATGGCTCGACATGGTGGCGTTGCGCTACTCCGTGCGGGTCAACGGTCTCACCGAGATCGCGCTCACGAAACTCGACATCCTGTCGCACTTCGACACCGTCAAGATCGCGACCGCATATACGGCCGGTGGTGAGCGATACACCGAGTTCCCCCGACAGCAGGGCGTGCTGTACCACTGCACACCCGAGTACGAAGAACTGCCAGGGTGGAACGTCGACATCTCGAAGGTCGACGACTACGACGATCTCCCCGCGAACGCCCGAGCGTACGTCGAACGGATGGAGGAGCTCACCGGTGTTCCCATCAAGACGGTCTCGGTCGGACCGGGCCGCCGAGCAACGCTGCACAGAGCGTGACCGGGATGCGTGTCCTTCTTCTCGGAGGCGGTGGCAGAGAGCATGCGATCGGCTGGAAACTCGCTCAGAGCCCACAGCTCGAGCGACTCGTGTCGTGCCCCGGCAACCCCGGTCTCGATGACCTCGGGGACATCGTTCCCGAGGTCGATTCGAACGATCCGGAAGCTGTTCTCCGACTGAGCGTCGAACGCGACATCGACCTCGTCATCATCGGCCCCGAAGCGCCCCTGGCGGCAGGAGTCGGCGACCGCCTCCGTGAAGCCCATGTGGCCGTCTTCGGACCGAACGCCGATGGGACGAGGCTGGAATCCTCCAAGTCCTTCGCCAAGGAAGTGATGGCGGCGGCCCACATCCCGACCGCCCGATCCGTCACGTTCAGCGATCGCGAAGCGGCAGTGCTTCACCTCGAAGAGACCGAGGGTCCCTACGTCGTCAAAGCCGACGGACTCGCCTCAGGCAAAGGTGTGCTTGTGACCGAATCTCTCGAAGCCGCTATCGCCTGGGTCGAGGAGTGCCTCGCCGGACGCTTCGGTCGGGCCGGTGAGTCGGTACTCATCGAGGAGTTCCTCAGCGGAGATGAGGTCTCGGTCTTCTACATCTGTGCCGATGGCGAGGCGATCCCGCTCGAACCTGCTCGCGACTACAAGCGACTCGGCGACGGTGACACCGGACCGAACACCGGCGGGATGGGCGCCTACTCACCTGTGCCCAACCTCCCCGACGATCTCGTGGAGTGGTCCACGCTCAACGTAACCCTTCCGATCCTCGCCGAGCTGGGTGACCGGGGAGTCGACTACACCGGGTTCCTCTACGTCGGTCTCATGCTGACAGGGGATGGTCCGAAGGTTCTCGAGTTCAACTGCCGCCTCGGGGACCCTGAGACGCAGGCGCTCATGCCACGGCTCGAGTCGGACCTCCTCACGGTGCTCAATGCCGCAGCGACGACTGGGCTCACCGGGCAGGACCTCACCTGGTCCGAGCGCGCAGCGGTCGACGTTGTCCTCGCATCACCTGGCTATCCGGACGACCCGATGACAGGACTCGACATCATCGGCCTCGAACGTGTGAGCGACGCGATCGTGTTCCACGCCGGCACACAACGCACCGGTGCACGACTGACCACAGCGGGAGGACGCGTGCTCAACGTGGTTGGTGTTGCCGACACCCTCGAACAGGCTCGAGCCGATGCGTACCGTGCCGTCGACGCCATCGAGTTCACAGGCATGCGTTTCCGCACCGACATCGCAGACGTACAAGACAAGGAAGCGGTATCTGAGGATGAAGAAGAGGAGTAACACATGAAGGTCGCCGTTCTCATGGGTTCCGACAAGGACATGCCGAAGATGGAGTCGGCCATGGCCGTACTCGACTCCTTCGAGATCGAGCACGAGGTTCACGTGATGTCTGCGCACCGTACGCCGGAGAAGGTGGCGTCGTTCGCACAGGCAGCGAGGGCGAACAGCTTCGGGGTGATCATCTGTGGCGCAGGCAAAGCTGCGCATCTCGCCGGTGCAGTCGCCGCGCACTCGACGCTTCCCATCATCGGCGTGCCCATCTCGGCCGGTGGCCTCGGCGGCGTCGACGCGTTGTACTCGACGGTTCAGATGCCAACCGGGATCCCGGTGGCGACCGTCGCTATCGACAGTGCGGCCAACGCTGCGTATCTCGCTGCTTCGATCCTGTCGATCTCGGACCCCGCTATCGCGGATCGCCTCGACGGGTATCGGGAAGGTCTGAAGAGATGATCGAGCGGTACTCGACCCCCGAGATGAACGCGGTGTGGTCCGAGACGCGAAAGCTCGCCGCCTGGAAAGAGGTCGAGACACTGGTCGTCGAGGCGTGGGTCGAACTCGGCATCGCCCCTGCTGAGGCAGCCGACGCTGCAAGGCGAGCGCCCGAAGTCGATCCCGCCGCGTGGAAGAAACGCGAAGCGGTGACACACCACGATGTCGCTGCCTTCGTCGATCTGCTTTCCGCATCGGTTGACAACGGCAGTGAGTGGATCCACTTCGGCCTGACGTCCTCCGACGTCCTCGACACCGCATCGGGCGTCCTCTTGAGAGAAGCTGGTGAACTCCTACTCACCGCCGTTCAGGACCTGTTCGACACCACGAAGGCGCGGGCGTTCGAGTTCAGAGACACGATCATGATCGGACGTACCCACGGGATCTGGGCCGAACCGACGTCGTTCGGCCTCAAGCTTGCGAACTGGGCGTTCGAGATCCAGCGAGACCATGAGCGCCTCGTCGATGCTGTCAACGGCGTCTCCTTCGGGAAGATCTCCGGGGCGGTTGGGACATATGCCCATACACCGCCCGACGTCGAGAGCTATGTGTGTTCACGCCTCGGCCTGGTCGCCGAGCCTGCATCCACCCAGGTGATCCCCCGAGACCGACATGCACACTTCCTCTCGGTGCTCGCACTCGTCGGATCGTCCATCGAGCGGTTCGCCACCGAGATCCGCCACCTGCAACGATCTGAGGTCGGTGAAGCACGTGAGGCGTTCCGAACCGGTCAGAAGGGCTCCTCCGCAATGCCCCACAAACGCAACCCGATCGCATCTGAGAACCTGACGGGTGTCTCTCGCTTGCTTCGTGGTTACGCCTCGGCCGGACTCGAGAACGTGGCACTGTGGCACGAACGCGACATCTCTCACTCGAGCGTCGAGCGCGTCGCACTGCCCGATGCCACGATCCTCCTGCACTACGCACTGCGTCGCATGGATCGGTTGGTCGAGACGCTCGTCGTCGATACCAAGCGGATGGAAACGAACCTCGAGGCAACCCGGGGTCTCGTCTACTCCCAGGCAGTCCTGCTCGCGCTGGTCGATGCCGGGCTCACGAGAGACGAGGCGTACCGTGTCGTGCAACGAAATGCGATGGCAGCATGGGACGAAGGTGGATCTCTCCTCGAGCGACTCTCAGG
>CAYLVM010000117.1:0-7620 GCA_964387145.1 uncultured Acidimicrobiaceae bacterium | reverse complement strand
AGCACTCCGAACAGCAGGACCAGCGTACCCTGCCTCAGGAGGAAATCCTTTTCGATTGCGAGGTTGATCCAATCGGGTAGATCGGCGAGTCGATCGACAGCCAGCTGCTGTGCGACGACGATGAAGGTGACGGCGAGCGCGCCACCGATCAGCCCTTCCATAGCCCCTTCGATCAGGAAAGGCGTTCTGACGAACCAGTTGCTCGCTCCTACAAGACGCATGATCTCGATCTCCTCGCGCCGAGCGTAGATCGCCATGTGGATCGTGTTGGCGATCAACGCGACCGCGGCGACACCGAGCGCTACCGCAAGGAGCCAGAACATCACTTGAAGACCGTCTCTCAAAGCGATCATCGCGTCTATCGCATCGTCCGCAGACGTCACCTTCTGGACCCCGGGCGTCGATTCCAGGCGCGTGACGATGGTGTTGTAATCTTCAGGATCAGCCGGTTGGACGCGCAACGAGGCTGGGAGCAGGTCCGGGTTCTCCTCGAGGACCCGCAACATCGCGTCGTTGTTGGAGAACAGCACCAGCGCCTCGTCGTAGGCGTCCTGTGTCGAGACGTAGAAGATGTCACCGACCTGGGGCCACGATGACACCTCGGCCTCGAGCGCCTGGGTTCCCTCGGCGGTCATGTCATCCTGGAGGAAAGCGATCACCCGTACGTCCTGGGCCCACTGGAGGGTGTTGACGCGCACGACCTCACCGAAGACGAGTGTGCCGAACGTCAGCGTGAGCGAGATGAACACCGCGAGGATCGCGCCAAGCACGATGAGGGAGTTTCTCCCGAGGTTGTTGAAGGCTTCGCGGATCGCGTAGGCGAGACTCGTCATGACGATCCCTCGACGTCCTCGGTGGGCGGAGCGTCGTCCGTCACCGGCAGCTCCCCCGTGGCTTCGTCGGATTCGGGCACGGGGTCGACCTCGGCATCGTTCCCTGAGACCACGGCTACATCGTCGGATTCGGGCACGGGGTCGACCTCGACCTCGGCCTCGGTGTCGGTATCGGCACCGGCCCCTGAGACCACGGCGGCATCGTCTGGTGTCGCTTCTGTGGGAACGTCGGGTTCGGGCTGTGATGCCGGCGCGTCGTCCGGATCCGATTCGGTATCGATTGGTGACGTGTCAGGCACCGCTGTGTCATCGTCGGGCCCGGAGATCCTCGTCTCCTCGTAGATGCCTCGTGACTCGTCACGAACGATACGGCCACGGTCGAGTTGGATGACCCTGCGCCGCATGGCGTCGACGATCGCGTGGTCGTGTGTTGCCATGACGACGGTCGTGCCGGTCCGATTGATCCTGTCGAGGATCCGCATGATGCCGACCGATGTTCCGGGGTCGAGGTTTCCGGTCGGCTCGTCGGCGAGCAGTATCAGAGGACGGTTGACGAACGCTCTCGCGATCGCGACGCGTTGCTGTTCACCACCCGAGAGCTGATTGGGCAGCCGGTCGGCGTTCGCCGACAGACCGACGAGCTTGAGCACTTGAGGTACCTGGTTGCGAATGACCGATCGGTGCTTGCCCGTCACCTCCATTGCAAAGGCAACGTTCTCGTAGACCGTCTTGGTCGGGAGGAGCTTGAAGTCCTGGAATACGGTGCCGATCGAACGCCGAAGGTGCGGCACCTTCCAGTTCTGAAGGTGAGACGCGTGTTTTCCCGCAACCCACACGTCTCCGTTGGTCGGCATCTCTTCACGCATCATCAAGCGGATGAGCGTGGACTTGCCCGATCCAGATGCACCGACGAGGAAGACGAACTCGCCCTTGGCGACTTCTATGTCGATGTCCTTGACCGCGACGGTTCCGCCCGGGTAGACCTTGGTGATGTTTTCGAGTTTGATCATGAAAGAATTTCAGGGGGTCGGCTGTTGCTTGGCCCGTATGCCGGCCACTTGAAGGCTACCTCGCTTGCCCGTAAACCCGAGGCAATTGAGTGAGCTCGGGTGTTCTCTGCCCATGCGCGGCGGGAGGACGGATTCGCTCAGACGTCCCTGGATGCTTCCCTGGGGGCGTCGGCCCTGACCCCCGAAGGTCGGGCAGTCATCTTGAGAAATGCCCAGCCGACGGGGATGAGATAGGCGAAGTAGGAGACGACGGTGAGCAACGACGGATCATTCCGCCACCCGAACAGACTCTTGAGGAATCGGGCGATCAGCGACGTATCAGGATCGAGGATCGTGAGCTGATAGATGTGCTCGACGTAGATGGGGATCAGTCCGAACTCCTGGAACTCGGAGACGGCTTTCGAGACGAGACCTGCAGCGAAGAAGATGATCAGGATGCCCGTGACCCGGAAGAACCGCCGCAGATCGATGGACTCCGCACCTCGGTAGATGCCGTATCCGATCGCGACGGCACCGGCGATGCCGAGCACAGCCCCCAAGAGCTGTGCTGCACCCGAAGAATCGCCAACGGTCGTCGAGATGAGGAACAGCGCGCTCTCGAGGCCCTCGCGCAGTACCGCGACGAAAGCGATCGTGGCCAGCCCAAGCGTTCCCCCAACGGTGAGTGCGACGTCAACACTCATCTCGAGCTTGTCGCGCATCGACCTGGCATGCCGACCCATCCAGAAGATCATCCAGGTGAGCAGCCCTGCAGCTACGGCGGCGATGACACCTTCGACCAACTTCTCAGCGCTTCCCTCGAGCCCCCCAACGGTGATCCACAGCACCAGGCCTACCGCAAGCGAGATCCCCACCGCCCCGATCGTGCCGAGCCAGATCCAGCGCTTCTGCCCGGCCTGTTGAACCCGGTCAACGTACGCGAGCAGGATCGCGACGACGATCGCCGCTTCGACGCCTTCTCGAAGCATCAACAGGAAGGAAGCCACAGGTGAACCTTTCACGGGATTCGATGTCCCATCGAGCCTACTTTGCACTACCCGGGTATCGCAGATCTTTCCACTATCACCATAGTGTTAATCGACCGTCGAGCCGTCGGATCGAGCTACGCTTCGAACAGCTCGGCTCGTCTCCACTGGAGATAGGCATCGATGAAGCCGTCGATGTCGCCGTCAAGGACGCCCATGACGTTACCGACCTCATGGCTGGTGCGCAGGTCCTTGACCATCTGGTACGGCTGGAGCACGTAGCTGCGAATCTGCCGACCCCAGCCGGCCTCGTGCTGATCACCGCGGATCGCGGCGACTTCCGCCATCTGATCCTGGCGGGCCTTCTCAGCGAGCCTGGCAGCGAGAAGCTGCATCGCTCTCACCTTGTTCTGCATCTGGGACCGCTCGGCCTGGCACGACACGACGATCCCTGTGGGGAGGTGCGTGATCCGTACCGCTGAATCCGTCTTGTTGATGTGCTGACCACCTGCACCCGAAGCACGATAGGTATCGATTCGCAGGTCCTCGGTCTCGATCTCGATCTCTGCGATGTCGACCTCGGGTATGACGTCGACCCCTGCAAAGGCGGTGTGACGCCGTGCGTTCGAATCGAATGGGCTGATGCGCACGAGCCGGTGTGTCCCACGTTCGGACTCGAACGTTCCGTACGCGTTGTCTCCCTTGACCGTGAGCGTCACCGACTTGATGCCGGCCTCCTCGCCCTCTTGATACTCGTCGACGTTGAACGTCATCGACGATCGCTCCAGGTATCTGGTGTACATCCGGAGAAGCATCTCGGCCCAGTCCTGGGCGTCTACCCCACCGGCACCAGCGGAGATCGACACGATCGCCGGTCGATCGTCGTAGTCGCCGAAGAAGAGTGACTCCCGTTCGAGAAGAGCGAGCTCGGTCGTCATCGCCTTCAGCTCGGACTCCACCTCGTCGAGCGACTCCTTGTCACCCTCCTCAACGGCGAGCTCGAGAAGGACATCGACATCGTCCATCGAGGCTTCGAGGTCCTCAACGTGCTTGATAGTGGCTTCGTGACGCGACAAGCGGCTCGTGATCTCCCTGGCGCGATCCTGGTCGTCCCACAAGCCGGGCTCCGATGCCTGGTTGCGGAGCTCGACGAGCTCGGCCTCCTTGCCTTCGATGTCGAGGAACTGGCGCGCATCGCTGAGCCGGCTGGAGAGATCAGAGACGATGGCGCGAAGTTCAACAGGTTCCATGGATTCGCAGGGTAGCGAGGTCTGTCAACGTGGCGAGAGATGCCAGGGTGACGGCGTCCGTTCACCCGGGCAGTGGTTCGGCCCCCGGGGCGCCGTGACACCGCTTGTACTTCTTCCCCGAATCGCAAGGGCAGGGGTCGTTCCTGCCGATCTTGTCACCATCTCGTTGGACCTGGCGGTGGGAGGAACCGTCGCCCTTGGCACTCGACGTGGACATCGCAGCCGGCTTCGTCTCTTCGTGGCGGTGCGCTACTTCGACGTGGAAGATGTACCTCACCGAGTCTTCCTTCGTCGTTCGTACCAGATCCTCGAAGTACAGATAGCCCTCACGCTGGTACTCGACGAGGGGATCTCGCTGGCCCATGGCCCGCAGTCCGATACCGGAACGCAGATAGTCCATCTCGGCGAGATGCTCTCTCCATTTGTTGTCGATCACCGAGAGCACGACGGTCCGCTCGAGAGAACGCATGACCGGCTCGGTCATGTCCACCTCGCGCTGTGCGTAGACCTTCTCCGCCTCCTCGACGAAGAGGTCGACGAGTTCCCCGACCGTCACGTCTCGAGGGTCGGTGAAGCTGCCCTCGGTGATCTCGGTCGGGTAGATCTCCGTCATCCGCCGGATCAGCTCATCCCAGTCCCACTCGAACGAGTCGATCTCACCGACGACCTCCATGACGACGTTCTCGACGACCTCGTCCCTCCACTCTGAGATGAGGCCGTGGGTGTCATTGCCTTGGAGGATCTGGTTCCGCCACTTGTAGATGATCGTACGCTGGGTGTTCATCACCTCGTCGTACTTGAGGACGTCCTTGCGGATCTCGAAGTTCTGGTCCTCGACCTGGTTCTGTGCCCGCTCGATGGATTTGCTCACCATCTTCGCTTCGATCGGAACGTCCGGCGGGATCTTCAACCGGTTCATGATCGATGCGACGCGATCGTTCGCGAACCGTCGCATGAGATCGTCCTCGAGAGAGAGATAGAACCGGCTCTCACCGGGATCGCCCTGCCGGCCGGATCGTCCACGAAGCTGGTTGTCGATACGACGTGAGTCGTGACGCTCGGTACCCAGTACGTAGAGGCCACCGGCAGCGAGCACCTTCTCACGCTCGTCTTTGGTCTCCTCCTTGTACCTGGCAAGTGACTCCTCATACGCCTCTGCGTACTCGGGGTGAGCTGGTGTGAGGTCCATGCGACGCATCTCGTCCTTGGCCAGCTCCTCGGGGTTCCCGCCGAGCGCGATGTCGACACCACGACCGGCCATGTTCGTAGCAACCGTGATCGCGCCGACCTTGCCCGCCTGGGCGATGATGTGGGCCTCCCGTTCGTGCTGCTTGGCGTTGAGGACCTCGAACGTGATCCCGCGGCGCTTCATCATGGAGGCGAGGCGCTCAGACTTCTCGATCGAGACCGTGCCGACGAGAACCGGCTGGCCGTTCTTGTGGCGCTCCTCGATGTCGTCGGCGACCGCAGCGAACTTGTGCTCCTCATCGATGTACACGAGATCCGGTTGGTCCATGCGGACGATCGGCCTGTTCGTCGGGATGACGATGACCGCGAGCCCGTAGATCTCGACGAACTCACCTTCTTCTGTGATCGCTGTGCCGGTCATGCCCGAGAGCTTCTCGTACATGCGGAAGTAGTTCTGGAGAGTGATCGTCGCCAGTGTCTGGTTCTCTTCCTTGATCGGGACGGATTCTTTCGCCTCGATCGCCTGATGCAGGCCCTCGGAGTAGCGACGGCCTTCGAGGACGCGACCGGTGAACTCGTCGACGATCATGACCTGTCCGTTGCGGATGAGGTAGTCGACGTCGCGGTGGTAGAGGGTCTTGGCCTTCAACGCTACGTCGAGATGGTGGATGAAGTCGACATTCGCAAAGTCGTACATGTTGTCGACGCCGAGCATCTCTTCGACACGGGTCACACCCTCTTCGGTCGTGATGACCTGCCGCTTCTTCTCGTCGACCTCGTAGTGGTCGCCCTCTCTCAGCCTGGCTGCGATCTTGGCGAACTCTGTGTACCACTTCCCCGTCTCACCAACACGCCCCGAGATGATCAGCGGAGTCCTGGCTTCGTCGATGAGGATCGAGTCGACCTCATCGACAATCGCAAAGGCGTGTCCTCGCTGCACCATGTGCTCGGGGTTCATCGTCATGTTGTCACGGAGATAGTCGAACCCGAACTCGTTGTTCGTCCCATAGGTGATGTCGGCTGCGTACGCGGGACGTCGCTCCTCGGGGGTCATCCACGCCTGGATGAGGCCAACCTCGAGGCCGAGGAATCGGTGGATGTTCCCCATCCACTCGGCGTCGCGGCTTGCAAGGTAGTCGTTGACCGTAACGATGTGGATACCCCCGCCAGCGAGGGCGTTGAGGTACGACGGCATGGTCGATACGAGGGTCTTCCCTTCACCGGTCTTCATCTCGGCGATCTGGCCCCGATGAAGCGCTCCGGCGCCGATGACCTGGACGTCGTAGGGCCGTTGTCCCAGGACGCGCTGTGCAGCTTCTCGAACGGTAGCGAAGGCCTCTGCCTCGATGTCGTCGAGTGTCTCACCGTTGGCGAGCCGCTCCCTGAACCAGGCCGTGCGGGCACGCAGTTCGTCGTCTGAGAGGTTCTCGACTTCGGGTTCGATGGAGTTGACGTGCTCGGCGAGACGTTCGAGTTCGCGGACGCGCTTTCCTTCGCCAACATGAAGCATCTTGTTGAAAATTGACATGGTGATTCAATGTTACGGGTCTGGCCGGTATTCCCGAACACCCTTCTTCGGTCAGCGCAACGAGATCAGGTTCTCACGCACCGCGTACAGCACTGCCTCGTTGCGTGAATGCAGTCCGAGCTTGTCGAGGACGTTGCGGATGTGGTTCTTGACGGTGTTCTCCGAGATGAAGAGGAGGTCACCGATCTGCCTGCTGGTTTTGCCGTCGGCAACGAGGCCGAGCACCTCGATCTCGCGACCGGTGAGCGTTGGCTTGCGGGCACCGACGAGTTGCTGGTGACGAAGGAGCTGCCTCGTGACGTCGAACAGCTTGCCTGCCATCCCCGGCGAGACCGCTGCGCCACCGTCGGCGATCTTGTCGATCGCCTCGACCAACTGGTCGAACGGCATGTCCTTGACGATGTAGCCTCTGGCACCGCTGCGTATCGCAGCGACCAGGTCCTCTTCAGACTCAGACCCGGTGAGCAGCACGACGGCTGCGTTCGGAGCGACGGCACCGATCTTCTCGAGCGCCTCGATGCCTGACATCCCCGGCATCAGGAGATCGAGGAGGACGATGTCGGGTTGCTCGATCTCTGCAATCGTGACCGCAACGTCACCGTTGGGCGCTTCTCCCACGACGTCGTAACCGGCCCCGATGAGGGCTGACGTCAGCCCTGCACGGAAAAGCGGTACATCATCGACGACCAGCAATCTCTTCATCACAACTCCGGCTCACTCCGGTTCGATCAGTCCTACGTTGCCGTCGCGCCGGTGATACACCACACAGTGCTGGTTCGACTCTGAGTCGAGGAAGAAGAAGAACTCATGTCCGAGCATCTCCATCTGCAAAGCAGCTTCCTCGGC
>CAYLVM010000116.1:0-7626 GCA_964387145.1 uncultured Acidimicrobiaceae bacterium | reverse complement strand
TCGGCATCCTCACCGTTCGTCGCCTTCTCGATATCGATGGATACGTCGACACCGAAGTAGTGAGACGGGTCCGTGTCGGTGATCGGCGACTCCTCGAAGTCGGCGGTGGCCGTCCCGGTGTTCGCGTACTGGCCCGCAACTGCGGTGCCGTTGGCCGTGTACGTCCACGTCTCGCCCGGGTCGAGCTGTCCGTTGTCATCCGTGTCGCCGCCTTGATAGACCGGGGTGACACCCCGGTCATCGGTGACCGTGACGTTGGACAGTGCAACGTTGCCGGGGTTCGTCACCGTGTAGGTCCACGTGACCGGGTCCCCAACGAGGACCTGAGGACCGGTCGGCGTATCGGCGTCTGCGCCGTTCGTCGTCTTCTCGATGGCGATCTGTGGGTCGGGTGTCGTGATGTTGTTGAACGTACAGTTGACGTTGTCCCCCTGGCCGAGGGAGAACCCTGCTGTGAGCGTCTGACCTGTCTGCTCGTTGGTGCACGAGTAGTCGAGGAACGTGAAGCCGTCCTGCAACGTCTCGGTGACCGTGACGTCGATCGGGTTACCGGGGAAGATCTTCCATGTGAAGGTTGCCTTCCCATCGGTGCCCGTGACCTGTGTTGCAGATGGGCTGGCAGTGTCCGGCGTTGCCGTGAACTCCCAGTCTGCCGCCGGTGCACCATCGGCGATCTTCTCAACGGTGACCGAACCGTTGCAGAGTTTCAATGCGATGTCGGGGAGTTTGTTGATCAGATCGGCGAAGTCGGACGCGAGGTACCAGTCATCTCCCTGCGTCGGTCCTGAGATCCGCTTGAGGTTCTCAGTGGAGATCTCGGTTCCGATGCCCACGGCCAGGATACGAGCACCGGCCAGCTTCGCGTTGTTGGCTTCGGTGACGCCAGCATCGACATCCTCCGGGTCCGGAGGGGGGATACCCAGATCCTGGGAACCGTTGAACGTCGTTGGGTTTCCATCGGTCATGAACAGGATGATGTCGGCGCTGGGGAATGGGTCCGTGGTATTGAAGCCGTGTTCCCAGTTCGTCCCACCATCATCACCTGCTCCGGGGAAGGCGATGCTGTTGATGGCGGCGTTGACATCGGTTCCCGACGTCGCGACGCTCGTGAGTGGGATCTGTGTTCCTCCGACGCCGTCTCCGCCCCTGCTGTCGATGCCGCGGAACCAGGTCACAGCGACGTTAGACGGTGATCCGGTGAGGGCGTCGACGAACTCGGTGCCTGCTTGCTTCATCAGGGTGGCGTCGGTGCCCTCGATCGAATTCGAGGCATCGAACACCATCACGATGTCGACGCCGCACTTGTCGGGCCACGCGGGGTTTGTCACCGAGGGAACGTCCACGGCGAGCGCCGGTCCACCCTGTATGAGAACCACCGTTGCTGTGGCCAGCAGTGATGCGAGAACCAGATTGAGTAGTCGACGAGAAAACCCACGTTGTGGGAACCATGTATTAGGCATCGTGCCTTCCTCCACCCTGTGTCGATCCGGGCAGTTGCCCGGTGCCCTCGGCCTAAGCCCTAAGCCGCGAAACCTGTCAAGGCCACAAATCCGACGAACTCCGTCGGAGTCTGTGGTCGTCCTTTCCCCGCTCGACCGACCATCAACGCGATGGTGAAGGCCGATCGAACCCTTCGGTTCTGCTTCAACCGTACCGCTACGCGGGGTTGTCAACAAGTGGCAATACGTAGTTTCCGTGTGTCAAGCATTCGGTGAATCTGGCCGCTGGGAGCGCCGCTGCGATACGGAAGCTCGGAGATCGTCCATCGAGACCAGCGACGCAAGGGCATCGTTGCGCAGCGAACGGATCGCCGCGGCACGCAGCACGCCGTCGAGATCTGCAAAGGAGAAGCCGTCAGTGATGGCGACGAGCTCGGTGATCTCGACGGCGTCGTCGAACGGGACCGAGGTCATCGCGAAGAACGCCTCGCGCGCTGCAGGTTCGGGAACGTCGAGGAACAGGTGCACCTCGAGGCGTCCGGGGCGAAGCAGAGCGGGATCGATGAGGTCTCTCCTGTTCGTGGCTCCCACGACGAAGACGTCTCCCCGGGAGCCGACGCCGTCGAGCTCGGTGAGTAGGGCAGCAACGACGCTGTCGGTGACGGTGTTGGTTGAACGACCTCGCTGGGGAGCAAGGGCGTCGAGCTCGTCGAAGAAGACGATCGCGGGTGCAAGCGCCCGCGCCCTGGCGAACACCTCGCGAACGCCACGTTCGGATTCCCCGACCCACTTGTCGAGGAGCTCGGCACCTTTGATCGTGAAGAACGCGGCGCCGGACTCGTGTGCAAGTGCGCGCATGACGTAGGTCTTGCCCGTACCGGGTGGGCCGTAGAGCAGGATCCCGCGGGGTGGTTCGATACCCATCCGCTCGAACCGCTCAGGCTCACGAAGCTGCCATATGACCGTCTCGGTCAGCGTTCGCTTGACATCGACGAGGTTCGCGACCTTGTCGAAGCCGTAGCTCGGGATGTCGCCAAGGGTGGAGGTACCGAGCGACGGCGTCGTCGAACCGATAGCGTCGAGCACGTCCTCGGTCGTCGGCTCGCCGGGTACCGCCGCCCTTGCCGCGAGAACGGCCGAAGAGATGTCGAGAGCGGAGAAGCCCGGCGTCGCGTTCGCGAGGCGGGTTGTGTCGAGGCCGACGGTGCGTCCGAGCGCCACATCGAAGAGGGCCTTGCGTCGTTTGCGGTCGGGGGGAGCGATCGTCAGGGTCCTCGGGAGGAGCTCTCTCGCATCGAGAGTCTCGGGGAGATCGCTGAGGCGTGTGCCGATGACGACTGTGACTCCGGCGACATCGGCTGCCGTGTCGAGCAGCCACCGGGTGACCGCAGCCGTCTGATGTCGGATACCTCCCTCGCGTGCGATGAGATGGTCGAGTCGTTTGACATAGAGGACGGACCGTGGCGAGGCACCCTTGATCGCACGTTCGAACTTCGCGAGAAGGCGTTCCGGTGTCGTGACCGTGCGCAGATCGATCGTTGTCATCCGATAGCCGAGGTCGCTGCACGCAGCCGCAACGAGTTCGCCCTTGCCACAGCCCGGTGGCCCGCTCACCACGATCCCGGCGACTCGTTGTTGGGGAGCGTTCGGGCGGTCTCCGAGGAGGAGCTGGAGCCATCCCGCCAGAAGCTCGTACTCGTTGTCGAGGCCGGCCGTGAGTACAGAGGTTGCCGGAGCCTGGGAGTCCTCCGTCGGTCCGGGGACGTCTTCGCGTCGATCCTCGGGAGCACGAGCAAGCGTGGAGGCTGTTACGACCGCGGTGGAGGCGGGCGAGACCTCGATGATTTCTATCGTGCCTTCGTCGGTTCTGTAGCGGTCGCGCGCGGTCACCGGTACGCCGAGGAGTGCCCCAGGCACGATATCGAGCACGCTTCCCTCGAGGCGCACGCCGACCGAGGTTGCGTTGGGTACGACAGCACGCTCGACGGAAATGGCATCTCCAGGGGCTCCGGCACCGTTGTCGAAGGCACTCTGTGGGATCTCGAGTTCGTTGAGACGCGACATCTCGGCCGGGGTGACACGCACATGGGTCTTGCCGACCTTCACGACACCGCCGCCGGGAAGCCCGAGCGTCGCGAGCAGGGTTGGATCGGCCTTGGCCGTCCTCGAGGTTCCCGGTCGGAGTACGAATCGCATTCGGCCAGTCTTTCAGAGTTAGGAACACTACGCAATCGGGGCACCGACGCGATCGTGACGGATCCGCTTCCCACCGGAGTGGGAGGTCGGTGTTGGTTGGGTGACCTGCGGGTAGACGACACGGCCGGTGGGGAGAGCGAGTTGCCCATCGACGTCATCGACCCGGGTTCCGGTGCGGTTCAACCACGTCCACAACAGCATCGCCTCATCGATGTCGAGCATGGTTGGTGGCTTGGACCTCTCGATGCCGGTGGTGCGAGCCGGCAGCGGCGGAGTCTTGCCCGTACGCCACGCCGCGCCGAGACGGCCACGTTCGATGACGAGTGTGACGCCGTCGAGGGACGATGCCTCGATCCGTCCTGCCGCCTGAAGGCAGTCCCACACCCTCGATCGGTCGAGTGTCCGCGCAAGAGCAGACCATCGATCGCGTACGGCAGCAGCGTCCTCGTAGCGTTCGAAGTCTGCCAGGCGGGTCATCCGATCCTCGAGCCTTCGAGCGAGGATCGCCGGGGTCGCAACACCCAGCACGAGCTCATCGACGACGGCGGCGTACTCGGACGACGAGACCGATCCGGTGCACGGACACACGGCGCCGCTGATCTCGGCGAGCCTGCATCCACGGCCCGGTCGCGTACAGCGTCGAATGCGCGAAGCGTCCCAGAGGGCTGCCATCACGATCTCGGCTGCCCGACGGGAACGGAAGGGGCCAAAGGTCAGCCGGGAGGTGCCTGGTGTCCGCGTGATCGAGAGCCGCGGGAACCGCTCATCGGTGAGGCGGATCCAGTGCAGGGACCTCGGTGGTTTCGATCTGCGGTTGTACAGCGGTGTGTACTCGGTGATCATCCGAAGCTCGAGCACGGATGCCTCGATCTCAGCACAGGTCTCGAGATACTCGACTCGGTCGAGATCACGCAACATGGCGTCGATCCGTCTCCGGGTGTCGCCGCTGAAATACGACCGGACTCTGGCGCGCAGGTTGGTCGCCTTCCCGACGTAGATCGCTGTGCCGGACGCGTCGCGGAACGTGTAGACGCCAGGCCCACGCGGCAGGCCTTCAGTGAGGCCGAGCTTGCCGATGGCTCGCGCCCCCTTGATCGTCGGCAAGGAGAGGAGATCGTCGAGGTGGGTTACACCGACCGACCCGGCCCGCTCGAGGAGGGCCCAGAACACGTGGGCGGTGGCCAGGGCATCATCAAGAGCACGGTGATTGGGTGTCACCGGTGAGCCGAAGTGCGCTGCAAGGCTCGACAGTTTCATGTTGCGCACGTCGTTGCCCACGAGTCTGCGCGCGAGACGAAGCGTGTCGGTGTGGCGGTGGGGGAGGCGCCCGTACCCGAGCCGGATCGCTGCAGCATTGAGAAAGGACAGGTCGAACCGAACGTTGTGCCCCACGATCACCGCATCACCGAGGAACTCGAGGAACGAGGGGAGTGCTTCCTCGATCCTCGGCGCGTCGATGACCATCGTCTGGGTGATGCCGGTCATGACGGTCACCGTTGGGGGGATCCCGGTTCCCGGGTTGATGAGCGTCTGGAACCGGCCGACCTCGACACCGCTCTCATAGCGCGCGGCGCCGATCTCGGTGATCGCATCTGTATCTGGGGACAGGCCTGTGGTCTCGAGGTCGAGCACGCAGAACGGCACCTCCGCAAGGGGGGTGCCGAGCTGCTCGAACGATCGCTGTCCCGTGGGTGTCACCCACCCACGATAGTCGAACGTGTGTTCGACGTCAGGTTGGTCGATGGGTGACGTGCCTATACCGGTACCCCTCCACCGCCGTCGCAGGCACCAACCGGTGCCGGGCCGGATCCCGTGACTCGCCGCTACAGTTGGGTGATGCAACTCGACGGCAGGGTGTGGTTCGACTTCGCGAACCCACAGGTGTGGCACTTCTATCGTTTCGTACGCGCGTTTGCAAAGGCAGGGAACACCGTTGCGCTCGACTGGGTGCCGTTCTACCAGGATTCTCAAGCCGAGGCGATGAGCGTGTACATCGGGTTGTCGTCACCGGTCGAGAGAGGCAGGTTCCTCCACGCTCTCCTCGGACTGGTACACATCGAAGGCAGCGACCCCGACGAGCGCGAGGCTGTGCTGAAAGCCATGGATGCTGCAGGTCTGTCCGGCGGATTGCCGCTGGTCGACACGTCCGCACTCGAAGCGATGACAACCAACGCGAGCGAACTCGGTGTCACGGATACCCCGACCTTGTACCAGCTTGGTCCCGTTGCCCACATCGTCCTCAACGCTGCAGCGAGCAGCGGCCACCTCGAGTTGACTGCACAGACGATCATGTCCGTGCTCAGCGACGACGGTATCTGGAGCATCACGAAGCCCTGACCTCGACAAAGGCGATGAGCACTCCCCTTGGTATCCTCACCACCCAGAGACGTCTCGCCACCCGACACGGTGCGAGCACATGAGCGGGGTAGGTATGACACGCAGATGGGTGATCCTGTTCGCCGCAACGGCGATGATCGCTGCAGCATGCAGCTCGGCTGCAGACAACACGGCCGAGCGGATCGTCGAGAAGGCGATCGAGTCTCAGGGACAGGGCAACGTCGACGTCGAACTCAACGACGACGGTGGGGTCAGCCTCAGCGTCGAGGGCGAAGACGGAAACTCGGTCAACTTCGGCAACGAGGTACCCGTCCCCGACGAGCTCACGATACCGATCCCCGACGGAGGCAAGGCAACGGTCTCTGGATCGGATGGGTCCAACGTCTTCGTTTCGGTCACGTTCGCCAAGGATCGTTACGACGAACTCATCTCGTTCTACGATGATTGGACGACCGGATCCGGCGACGACTGGTCGCGCAGTGAATCGGCGCTCGACGTTGGTGGTGAGTCGATGCGGACCGCCATGTGGAACCAAGGTGACTCAGTGATCAGCGTCGCCGACTGTTTCTCCATGGAAAGTGGTAGCGATTCGTTCGACGCGGTATGTCTAGGGGTGAGCGAATCTCAGTGAGCCACGAAGGTCTAGCTCTGCGCTGATCCTCGGTGGCTACGGAGTGAAGTGCGTTGCCGCGCAGCCTCGCCGAGGAACAACGCCGCCGTCACCGATGCGTTGAGCGAGTCCGCAGTTCCGCACATGGGCACGACGATGGGTGTTCCGGCCCTGAGCCACTGCTCGTCGACACCACTGTGCTCGGCACCGATCACGATGCTGGTGGGAGTAGTGAGATCCACCGACCACAGGTCGTCTGCTCCTGGGTCCGGGTGTGCAACGACAACGGTTGTGTTCGCCCGGCACCACGCCACGGCCTGATCTCGCTCGACGGTTGCGGTCGGAAAAGCGAACAGTGAGCCCTGGGCGGCACGCACGACGTTCGGGTTGACCAGGTCGGTGCCGAGTCCCGACCCGAGGAACGCTGCACCGAGGGCATCACACGTCCTGAGGATGGCACCGATGTTGCCGGGCTTCTCGATGCCATCAGCGACGAGGACGAGCGCTGGATCGGCTGGAGAGAAATCGTCGAGACCACTCTCTGGTATCCGTGCGACACACGCCACGCCATCGGGGTGACGCCGATTCGAGAGCTTGTCGAAAACACGGAGACTGACGATCGTCGATGGCGAAGGGACGGCAACCTCGGTCGCGTAGTCGGGACAGACGATCATCTCGACCACATCGACCACGCCCGAGGCACGCTCGACCTCTCTGGCACCCTCGATGACGAAGTGCCCGGTGCGGCCGCGCTCGGACCGCTTCGCAAGAGCGAACCATGCGCGTGCGCGTTCGTTCGTCGTGCTCTCGATGTCGTACCGGCTCTGCATGCTGGTCGATCCTTTCGGTGTCGCGGTGATGTTGGTCGGTTGTGGAGCACTACCCAAACAGCGGCCGGGGATCGCCGCTCATCGGGCGGCGTATAGAGACGCTCCATCGGAGTGCCTGCAACTAGATTGGCGCTCATCGAAAGGATGACACATGACCCGTGAGTACCACCTCCAGACGAGTGAAGGCGATTTGGCGCCGTATGTGCTGCTCCCT
>CAYLVM010000115.1:0-7669 GCA_964387145.1 uncultured Acidimicrobiaceae bacterium | reverse complement strand
GGTAAGGGGTGGGTGTGACAGGAACAGTTCACAGATCACAGATCACAGATCACAGATCACCGTCGAGATGACCTGGCCTGCGGCTACAGGTGCAGGGCTGATGTCACGGCGGCGAGGGTTGCCGGGATCGCTGGCGGGAACTCGATGTCGGCGGTTGCTGTGTCAGGGTCCTTGAGGCCGTGGCCGGTGACCGTGCACACGACATCTCCTTCGGGGAGATCCCCCGCGAACTTCATGATCCCAGCAACACCTGCCGCCGACGCCGGCTCGCAGAACACACCGACCTTCGTTGCAAGGAAGCGGTAGGCGGTGAGGATCTCCTCATCGGTGACAGCCTCGATCCTGCCACCCGACGCATCCCTCGCCTCGATCGCACCGTCCCACGACGCCGGATTCCCGATCCGGATCGCTGTTGCGACCGTTTCTGGTTCATCGAAGACCTCACCGAACACGATCGGTGCCGCCCCGGAAGCCTGGAACCCCCACATCTGTGGCTTCTCGCCGATCTCGGTGTAGCCCTTCCAGTAAGCCGTGATGTTTCCGGCGTTGCCGACGGGTAGCGCGTGGACCGCGGGTGCATGGCCGAGATCGTCGACGACCTCGAAGGCGGCGGTCTTCTGAGCCTCGATCCGGTAGGGGTTGACGGAGTTGACGAGTGCCATGTCGAAACGCTCCGACAACGACATCACGATCGCAAGAGCGTCGTCGAAGTTCCCATCGATCGGTACGATCGTCGCTCCGTGGGCGATCGCCTGTGCGAGCTTGCCTGCAGCGATCTTGCCGGAGGGCAGCACGACGATGCAGTCGATTCCGGCCCGGGCCGCGTACGCGGCTGCAGACGCAGACGTGTTACCGGTCGACGCACACACGACGGCCGTTGCACCAGACTCGATCGCCTTGGATACGGCGAGCGTCATGCCTCTGTCCTTGAACGAACCGGTCGGGTTGACACCTTCGAACTTCAGGTACACGTCGCGCCCGACGATCTCCGTGACGGCGGGTGCAGGGATCAACGGTGTCCCACCTTCGAGCAGAGTGACGATCGGCGTCGTATCGCTCACCGGAAGTCGATCGCGATGCTCGGTGATCACCCCACGCCATCTCACGGGGTCGCCCCAAGCACACGGATCACAGATGCGACCTCGATGACCTCGTCGATCTGGCGCAACGACTCGAGGGCATCCCTCTGGGATGCCTCCGGAGCGCTGTGTGTGACAACGATCAGAGCCGCCTCGTCGTCGACACCTTCCTGCCAGACAGAACGGATCGACACACCTGCGTCGCCGAACCCTGAAGCGATCTGGGCCAACACGCCGGGTCGATCGTCGACTTGCAGCCGAACGTACCACCGAGTCAGGACATCCGAGAAAGGAACCATGTCTCCAGGGGAGAACCGTATCCGTGGTGCCACCTGGGCACCGGCGAGCGTCTCACGTGCCGCGTCGATGACATCCCCGAGCACTGCGGTCGCGGTCGGCTCTCCACCCGCCCCCGGCCCGGCGAACAACAACGATCCGATGGCAGCTCCTTCGATGAACACGGCGTTCATCGCTCCACGGATCGATGCCAGCGGATGATCCAGCGGCACCATTGCAGGGTGCACACGGGCGCTCACGCCATCGACCGTCCGCTCACAGACCGCGATCAGTTTCACCACGTATCCAAACTCTGCTGCGAACGACATGTCCACCGCGCTCAGGTCTTGGATCCCCTCCGCGTAGACGTCCTCGACACCCACCCACGTTCCGAACGCGAGAGATGCCAAGATCGCTGCCTTCGCCGCGGCATCTGCACCCGAAACATCGGCGGTCGGGTCCGCCTCGGCGTAGCCGAGCTCCTGTGCATCGGCGAGAGCGGCACCGTAGCTCGCTCCCTCCTCGGCCATCTGGGTCAGGATGTAGTTCGTCGTCCCGTTCACGATGCCGAGCACGCGGTCGAGCCGCTCCCCCGCCAGCGTCTCAGACAGTGGCCGAATGATCGGGATCCCACCACCCACGGCAGCCTCGAAGAGGAGTGGCACACCGGCACGCTCGGCAGCAGCGATGAGCTCGGGGCCGCGAGACGCGATGAGTTCCTTGTTTGCGGTCACGACCGGTTTGCCCGCTTCGAGCGCCGCGAGAATGAGATCTCCTGCCGGATGCTTGCCGCCCATGACCTCGACGACGAGCGCGACCGTGGGGTCGTTGACGACCTCGAACGGATCATCGGTGAGGAGGCCATCGGTCACCTCGAAGCTGCGTTCACGCTCGAGATCGTTCACCCCGATCCGTCGCACGTCGAACGTCAGTCCCGTCTTGGCAGCGATCGCGTCGGAATCACCGACGAGCCTGCGCACGAGCGCCCCTCCGACTGTTCCGGCCCCGAGGAGCCCTATTCCGATCGATCGTTCCATGAGAACCGCGACGATAGCCGATTTGGACACACCGGCGTTCACCGTGTGGTTCGACCATGAATGCCTTCAGCATCCTTTCGCCTCCGCCGACAAGCCTGTATGGGCAAGACGATGTACCTCACGCGGGTTCTGATCTCGGTCGCCGTCGCCCTCTCCCTCATGATGGCCACCCCTTCGAGCGCCCTGGCGGGCGAGGACTCCGGGGCACCGACCGCAACGGACACAGAGGCCCCCGACGGGAGCACCGAGTCCGTCACACCGCCCGAAGCTCCCGATCAGGAAACTCCGAACGATCCGATTCCAGAGACCGTCGCGCCGAAGCCGCCTCCGAAAGGACCGATACCCACGTTCACGCCGGTTCGTCGCATCAAGGCGAAGAGGAAACTCGTTTTCCCCATCGTGGGAGTCACGAAGTACTACTCGGGTTTCGGTGACTGTCGCGACAGCTGCACCCGTGAACACTTCGGCGTCGACATCCTGACCTATGGCTGGAAGGGACTGCCCGTCGTTGCAGCCCAGGACGGGGTCGTGACCAAGGTCACCTACGACAAGGGCAAGGCAGGGTGTGCCATCCGAATACGCGGGCGTGACCGTTGGGAGACGAGGTACGTCCATCTCAACAACGACATCCCCGGCACCGACGAGACCGGGTACCCGTGTCCGGCGCCGGGAATCGAGGTGGGTTCGACGGTTGCTGCAGGCCAGATCATCGGATGGGTTGGTGACAGCGGAAACGCTGAACACACAGTGCCGAACCTCCACTTCGAGCTTCGCACGCCCGGTGGTTACCCCGTCGACCCGTACCCTTCTCTGCGAGCTTCCAACAAGATCGTGTACGAATGGCTGCCATCGGACCCGGCAGTGATGAGCCGCACGTTGGCCGAGGCGAACTGGGAATCATCCGAGTCGATGGTCGTCGTGATCCCTTCGACCGAAGCAGCCAAGCTCTCGACGGCCGGGTCGAACATGTCTGTCTCGAGCACGCCGATCCTCTTCGTCGATCGCACCGACGCCGTGTCGGCTCTCGATGAGATCGCCCAGATGGGTGTGAGCCGCATCGTCATCATGTCGGACGCCGATACGATGTGGCTCGAACAGTTGGCAGGACCGTACGCCCAGATCGTCGAGACGACACGCTTCCCCGACGTTGCCGAACCCGCCGCACTGTTCGTACCCGACGCCACGCAACCGGTCATGGTCGAGCATGCTCCGCCAGATAGGTTCGTGACGATCGTCGCCGGGGCCATCGACAGGATCCGCCGAAGGAAGAACGTCGCTGCGTACGACGAGTACGTAGCCGAGCATCTCGTCCTCACCTTCAACAGTGGGCGTTGGGGCCGCGAGCGCATCGGGAACAGGTCCTGGAGCAAGCCGTTGCGATACGCCGAGCGGGACGTGCTGTGGTGGAATACGGGCGACGGCTGGGTCAGCACCGAATCGTTCGATGACATCCCTCCATCGGGGTTCGCCTACCTCACTGAAAAGCGCGTGAACCCGTGGACACTGACCTACCTCGCGAGCCTGTCGATGCTGCCACCCACACCCGTGTGGTGGGGCGACGGAGCCTGACGCCACCGATCACGATCGATGCGAGATCGATCCTCAAACTCGCCATCGCCCGCTGCACTATCCCCATGCATCGCTCCTCCGTCGCTCTGGCGTCCCCCTTCAACCTCAATCCGCTGTTTGACGTCCCAAATAGGTGCGACCTTCTTCCGTCCTCCCTCGAGGGAGGACAAGCGAGTCTGCGAGCGAGGAGGGTGAAAACCTGAGTCGTTCCACTCGAGCCCCCATCCTCCTGGCTCGTCGCTAACGCTCCTCGCCCGTCCTCCTTGAAAGGAGGACGGAAGGCCGCCATCTTCTGCATCGAAAACGTGCAGGCCCCAACACCGCGAAACCCTTGGGGCTACGGCGATCCCCGGGACCGACGGCAGTCAGATCGTGGAACGAGGTCGCAGGACGATGATGCCACAACCCGCGCCGACGTCTCATGGCCCGGAATAGCCGTGTGACATGTTCAGCCGATGTCGCGAGCGACCAGGTCGCTGTAGGACTCTCTCTCGACGACGAGGCGTGGGACTCCTGAGCGCACGAACACGACTGCGGGACGGAGCACCTTGTTGTAGTTCGATCCCATCGAGTGCCCGTACGCACCGGTGACGGGTGTGGCGAGAAGGCCGCCGACGACGAGGGATTCCGGCACGCGGGCATCTCGCACGATGATGTCACCCGATTCGCAGTGCTTCCCAACGATGCGGACCGCTTCCGTACGTGGGGCATCGACATCGGTGACTGAGATGGCCTCATATCCACTTCCGTAGAGCACAGGACGCGGGTTGTCCGACATGCCGCCGTCAACGGCGACATACGTTCGGACACCGGGAACACGCTTGATCGTTCCGACCGTGTACACAGTCACAGCAGCCGTCGCGACGATCGCGCGCCCCGGCTCGGCGGACACCGACGCCTCGATCCCTGCCCCGGCGACTGCCTCGTGAACCTGTGTAGCCCACGCAGAGATCGAACCGGACTCTTCACCCTCGACGTACGCAACACCGAGGCCACCGCCGATGGAGAACTCGGTCGCTCCGGAGCCCTTGACGAACGGTGCAAGAGCGTCGATCGCCTTCCCGAAAGAGCTCACATCGAACACCTGACTTCCGATATGGGCGTGGACACCGATGAAGTCCATCGATGTCGACAACCGGACACGGTCGATCGCCGCCTGGGCGATGCCGTCTGCGAGAGGGAACCCGAACTTCGAGTCGGTCACGCCCGTTTGGAGGTACTCGTGGGTATGTGCCTCGATCCCGGGATTGATCCGTAGCAGGACGGAGGGTGCGTCGGCACCACTTGCGACGAGCGCCTCGATACGGTCGATCTCATCCCACGAGTCGACGACGATCCGACCGACACCGTGCTCGAGCGCCATCTCGATCTCTGCCGGGGACTTGTTGTTGCCGTGGAACACGATGCGCTCGGGTGGAACTCCGGCGTGGAGGGCGACGTACAACTCGCCGCCGGTAGACACGTCGATCGTCATCCCCTCTTCATGCACCAGCCTGGCCATCGCAGTGCACAGGAACGCCTTGGATGCGTACGCCACATCGGGTCCGAACGCCGAGACAGCCTCGCGACACCGTGACCGCAGATGCTCCTCGTCGTAGACGAACAGCGGTGTGCCGAACTCCCTTGCAAGGTCGGCGACGTTGCACCCTCCGATAATCAGGTGCCCATCGTCGACCTTCGCCGTGTCGGGGAGCAGATGCCGGGGGAACGCGTAGTTGTTCACATCCGGTCCGGAATCTCGATACCGAGGAGGTCGAGCAGACGTGTCAGGACGTCGAGGGTGAACGATACGAGCCTGAGCCACGATGCTTGCCTGACGGAATCGGACTCGCTGAGGATGTGACAGTGCTCGTAGAACCTGGAGAAGTCCGTCGCGACCTCGTACGCGTACTCTGCAAGCACATTGGGGGCACGAAGGTCGGCCGCCCGGTTGATCGTCTCAGGAAGCCTGGCCAACCTCAGCATCAGGTCGCGTTCCTGGGCGACCGTGGGAGCAACGATGCCGCCTGCCGTCAACCCGGCATCGGATGCCTTGCGTAGGATCGACTTGATCCGCACGGCTGAGTACTGGAGATAGGGACCGGTCTTGCCTTCGAACGCTGAGAACCTCTCGAGGTCGAAGATGTAGTTCGAGGTGCGGTGGTTCGATAGGTCACCGAACTTGAGCGCAGCGACACCGACCTGGCGTGCGATCTCCTCGCGTTCTTCTGGCGGGTACCCCTCGGCGATGTTGGCCTCATCGAGGCGGGTCCGGGCCGCATCAGCCACGAGCGCGATCAGGTCTGCGAGGCGGAGTACGCCTCCTTCCCTTGTCTTGAACGGCTTGCCGTCCTTGCCGTTCACAGTTCCGAACGCGATGTGCTCGACACCGGCATCGTCGGGGAGGATCCCCATGATGCGAGCGGCACGGAACACCTGCTCGAGGTGGAGCCCTTGGCGGGCGTCGACGACGTACAGGCCGAGGTCCATCGCCATCTCCTTGACCCGCATCTCGATCGTTGCAAGGTCGGTCGTCGAGTACAGGTATGAGCCGTCGGAGCGGGTCAACAGGAGTGGGGGCAGCTCCTTCTTGTCCTCGGGACGGGTCACATCCACGACCACGGCACCGTCGGACTCCCTGGCGATGCCTGCTGCGAGGGCACGCTGGACCATCGGCTCGAGTCGATCGCGTACCGTCGATTCGCCATACCAGAGATCGAACTCGACGCCGAGTGCTTCGAAGTCCTTGCGTTGTTCGGTAACCGACACGTCGTGAAAGTGCTGCCAGAGAGCGAGATAGCCCTCCCTGCCATTCTGGAGTTCGAAGGTCGCGACGCGCGCCCTCTCTGCTACGTCGGGATCGTCTGCGCACCGCTGTGTGATCACCGGATACATCTCGGAGAGATCGTCAAGCGTCACGGGCGACTCGGCCGGATAGGGACCGCTGACCGCGGTGTCGTACCCCGTGTCGAAGTACACGAGATCCGGACGGCGGTCCTGGAGTTCGACGATGAGTTGACCCATCGGCATCCCCCAGTCACCCATGTGGATGTCTCCGATCGTCTCATGACCGAGAAAGGAGAAGAGCCTCTTGATGCTCTCACCGATGATCGCGGCACGAAGATGCCCGACGTGAAGGGCCTTGGACATGTTGGGACCGCCGTAGTCGACGATCACGGTCATGGGCTCGTCCACGATATCGACACCGAGCCGCTCGGACGCAGCCATCGAATCTGCCGTTGCCGCGAGCGCTGCATCGGTCACCGTGATGTTGATGAACCCGGGACCGGCGATATCGAGCGAGGCGATCAGTTCCGGTGCATCCACATGCCCGAGAACTGCCTCCGCGAGAGCCCTCGGGTTCCGACCGGCCGTCTTAGCAGCACCGAGAGCACCGTTGCACTGGTAGTCGGCGAGTTCACGACGCTGCGATACGGCAACGGTACCGAAAGACGCGTCGACGCCCTCTGCGGCGAACGCCGGGGCGAAGAGATCGGTGAGTTGCTGTTGCAGGGACATTCCGTTCCGTATCTGTCGGCGGCCCGCAGCGTGGAAGGCCGGTGATGAGTGCACAAGGTTACAATCCGCGTGCGCCCCAGTAGCTCAGGGGATAGAGCACCGGCCTCCGGAGCCGGGAGCGCTGGTTCGATTCCAGCCTGGGGCACTTCCACTATCTGTCCCCCCTTCAGGGGGGACAAGCGAGTCTGCGAGCGAGGGGGGACCGCGAGC
>CAYLVM010000114.1:0-7669 GCA_964387145.1 uncultured Acidimicrobiaceae bacterium | reverse complement strand
TGTGACTTGATATTGGCCATAACGAAAAAGAACCTCACGAGGTGGTGGGAATCGATGCAAGGATAGCACCAGAGCGCCGCAACGGTACACTGAAAAGCCCTCCCCGACCGTTACGTGCCCATCGGAGCCATTCATGGATCAGTCGCGCATACGCAACTTCAGCATCATCGCACACATCGATCACGGCAAATCGACCCTCGCCGATCGACTGTTGGAGCGCACCGGCGCGATCTCTGAACGCGATATGCGGGAACAGCTCCTCGACGAGATGGACCTCGAACGGGAGCGAGGCATAACGATCAAGGCGAACGCCGTTCGCATCGACTACACCGCTCAGAACGGGACGGTGTACGAGTTCAACATCATCGATACGCCGGGACACGTCGACTTCTCCTACGAGGTATCTCGTAGCCTCGAGGCGTGTGAAGGAGCGCTGCTCCTCGTCGACGCTTCACAGGGCGTCGAGGCCCAGACGCTCGCCAACGCCTACATGGCGATCGAGAGCGGTCTGGAGATCATCCCCGTCGTGAACAAGATCGATCTTCCCGCAGCCGACGCCGACCGGGTCGCCGAAGAACTCGTCGGCATCCTCGGTGGCAACGTCGAGGACGTCATACGCGTGTCCGCCAAGTCGGGGATCGGAGTCGATGAGCTCCTCGAGGAGATCGTCACGTCCCTGCCGGCTCCTGAAGGAGATCCGGATGCGCCGCTGCGGGCGCTCGTGTTCGACTCCTACTACGACACCTATCGCGGCGTGGTGGCTCTCGTGCGCGTCGTTGACGGGGCACTGTGCGAGGGCGACGACATCCGGTTGATGGCCAGCGGTGAGGATCTCGTCGTCGACGAGGTTGGGGTTCGTCGACCGTCCATCGAGCGCACGAAGCGGCTGGGCTCGGGGGAGGCAGGCTACGTGATCAGCGGCGTCAAGGACATCGACCTCATCCGGGTCGGTGACACGGTGACACATGCTGGGAATCCGGCCACGAAGGCACTTGCCGGGTACGACGAGCCGAAGCCGATGGTCTACTCGGGCCTGTTCCCAACCGACGGTGATGACTTCGAACGACTGCGTGAGGCGCTCGACAAGCTCCGCTTGAACGATTCCTCGCTCCTGTATGCACCCGAGACCAGCCGTGCCCTCGGATTCGGTTTCCGGGTTGGATTCCTCGGCCTCTTGCACATGGATATCGTTCGCGAACGGCTCGAGCGTGAGTACGACCTCGATCTGGTCGCAACGGCGCCGTCCGTCGAGTACATAGCGAACCTCACCGACGGGTCGTCCGTCATCGTTCAGAGTCCCCAAGATCTTCCCGACGCTGGGGTGCGAGCATCGATCGAGGAGCCGTACGTCAAGGTGATGATCATCACGCCCGCTGAGTACATCGGGACGGTGATGGAACTCGTTCAGACCAAACGTGGCGAGATGGGGGAGATGAACTACCTCTCCACCGAGCGGGTGGAGCTCCACTACCTCATGCCACTGTCCGAGATCGTGTTCGACTTCTTCGACCTCCTGAAATCCAGGACACGCGGCTACGCATCGCTCGACTACGAGCCGGACTCGTACCGTGAGTCCGATCTCGTCCGGGTCGACATCCTCCTCAACAGCCAGCCGGTCGACGCGTTCTCGACGATCGTGCACAGAGACCGAGCAACGACCTACGGGCGGGCGATGGTCAAGAAACTCCGTGAGCTCATCCCACGCCAGCTCTTCGATGTTCCCATCCAGGCAGCGATCGGTTCGCGGATCATCTCGCGTGAAACGGTCAAGGCGAAGCGCAAGGATGTGACCGCCAAGTGCTACGGCGGCGATATCACGAGGAAGCGGAAACTTCTCGAGCGTCAGAAGGAGGGCAAGAAGCGCATGAAGATGGTCGGAAGCGTCGAGGTGCCCCAGGAGGCGTTCGTTGCTGCGCTCAAGATCGGCGATGAGTGATACAGATCGCCCGATGAGCGGCGGAGAGGACGACCGCTTCGGATCGTCATCGTTGCGGGCCAACGACGCAGACCTTGCCGACGCCGCGCATCTCTGGAAATCCGCGTACGTGCACATCCCGTTCTGTGCCCATCGGTGTCCGTACTGCGACTTTGCGATCGTCGACGAATCGGTCGAAGGTAACGGCGATCACCAGCGGTACGTCGATGCTGTGGTGCGTGAGATCGAGATGGAGACGTCTTTCGGTCCACTCGACGCTGTGAACTTCGGGGGTGGCACACCGTCGCTCCTCAGCCCTGGGCGACTCGAGGAGATCGTTGGGGCACTCCGGCGACGATTCGGGTTCCACTCCCACACCGAGGTCAGCCTCGAGGTGAACCCGGAGGATTGGGCCACAGGTACGGGAGAGAACCTGCGATCGGCTGGATTCACGAGGGTGTCGATCGGAGCGCAGAGTTTCGATGAGAAGATCCTGGGAGCCCTCGGCAGACGCCACGGTGCTGACGCGGGAGCCGAGGCGGTCTGTTCCGCTCGTGCTGCGGGCTTTCGGACGGTCAGTATCGACCTCATCTACGGTCATCCCACCGAGACCGCAAGGTCATGGGCCGGGAGTCTCGATCGTGCCCTCGACCTGCCGATCGACCACATCTCGACGTACGCTCTGACGGTCGAACGAGGCACCGCACTGTCCCGTGAGATCCTCGCCGGAGCAACTCCTCCCAACGAGGACACCCAGGCGCAGCGGTACGAGACGTTCTGCGAGCAGTCGTCGGTCGCAGGTTTCGACCGGTACGAGGTGTCGAACCACGCACGCCCCGGCCATGCGTGTGTGTACAACCTTTCGACGTGGGCACACGGCGAGTATCTGGGGTTCGGCCTCGGGGCGCACGACCATCGGTGGGGAACGCGCGCACGCAACCACCAGAGGCTCGACCGGTACTTCGATGCGATCGATGCGGGGATCCGGCCGCGGCTCGGCTTCGAGCATCTCGACGTCGACTGCCAGGAGCGTGACAGGTTCATGCTCGGGCTCAGGCTCGCAGCCGGAACCCCGATGTCGGAGTTCGTAGTGAGGTTCCTTGCTCTCCCGGAGGGGAAGCGTCTGCTCGAGAGCGGTCTGATCGTTGCCACGGGGGACCGCGTTGTCGTTACGCAACCGATGCTGACGGACGCAGTCGCCAGAGAAGCGTTATCAGTCTCCTCGCACGATTGCTAACTTCCCCATATGCTCGATGATCGAAAATCCAGAGTCCTGAAGGCTCTTGTGGAGGAGTACATTCGCACGGGGGAGCCCGTCAGCTCCCAGACCGTTCTCACTCGCAGCGGCCTGGACGTCTCGTCTGCAACGGTGCGCAACGACCTTGCGCGCCTCGAATCGTACGGGTTCGTCGCCCAGCCTCACACGTCGGCTGGAAGGCTTCCCACACACCAGGGGTACCGGTTCTACGTCGACCATCTCTCGCCGGTCAAGCTACGAGAGGCGACCCGGGGCCAGATCGACGAGTTCTTCAGAGAGGTGCACAACCAGATCTCTGAGATGCTTCGCGAATCCAGCACGCTCGTGAGTGAACTCACGAAGTACCCGGCCGTCGTGGTCGGACCCGGCACATCTTCGGATGTGATCCAGGAGATCAGGCTCGTTCCCCTCGGTGGCTCGACGGTTCTTGTCGTCGCCATTGCTGAGAACGGCCGTGTCCATCAGGAGTATGTCGACGTCGGCACCGACGTGAGTTCCGAGATGATCGAGGAGGCGGAGCGGCTCGTGAGCGCTGCCTTCCACGGTCACTCACTCGAATCACCTGAGACAGACGGGTTGAAGCGGTCGGACCTTCCAGCGGTCGTCAAGAGGATCGTTGCTCCTATCAGCGAGCAACTCGCCGCAACGCGCTCAACCGAGCGCGAGGTGTACGTCGGCGGCACGAGCCGCATGGCTGCACTGTGGAACGATCTGACGATGGTCAGGCATCTTCTCAAGATGCTCGACGAAGAGGCAGCGCTCATCGATCTGATGTCCGACGAATCGACCGGGACGAACGTGCGGTTCGGATCCGATCTTGGTGACGAGTCCGACCTGGCGATCATCACCGCAACGTACGAGACGCCCTCGGGTGCGATGGGCAAGGTCGGGGTCATCGGCCCGATGCGCATGAACTATCGGCGGGCCATCAAGGTCGTCGAAGAGGTATCCGACGGCCTCGAAGAGAACTTTGGAGGCTCCGGTTGAAGGACTACTACCAGGTCTTGGGGGTGTCGCGGGAAGCGTCCGCCGAGGAGATCAAGAAGGCGTTTCGTGCCCTTGCACGAGAGTCGCACCCCGACGCGAACCCTGGCGACGCCACGGCCGAAGCACGTTTCCGTGAGATCGCTGAAGCCTACGAGGTGCTGTCCGACGATCAGAAGCGAGCGAGGTACGACCGGGGTGAGACCTTCGGTGGACAGGACCTCTTCAGCCAGTTCGGTGGTCTCGAAGAGATCCTCCAGCAGTTCTTCGGAGGCGGGTTCGGTGGGTTCGGAGGCGGGTTCGGGTCACAACGGCGCGGGCCTCAACGTGGCCAGGATGTCGCGATCAGGATCGACCTCGATCTTGCCGAAGCGGCGTTCGGCATCGAGCGGGAGGTCGAGTTCGTCTCTGCCGTGACCTGCTCGGTGTGCGTTGGAACCGGCGCCGCCGAGGGACACGATCCGGTGACGTGTCGGACCTGTGGCGGCCAGGGCAGGGTGCAGGCAGCCCGCCAGACGCTCCTCGGCACGATGATGACCGTGACCGAGTGCCCGACGTGTTCGGGAAGCGGTCGACAGATCGAGGATCCGTGCACGGCATGTGCAGGTGAGGGTCGTACCCGTGGTACGCGAACACTCACCGTCGAGGTCCCCCCTGGTGTCGACACAGGGACGAGGCTCAGGCTGAACGGGAAGGGCGGTGCCGGACAGCTCGGAACTGCTGCCGGTGACGTGTTCGTTGAGATCAACGTCCGTCAGGATGACCGCTTCCAGCGGGTCGGGGACGACCTCCACCACCGGATCACGATCGGCTTCACGGAGGCGACCTTCGGTACCGTCGTCGAGGTGCCCTTGCTCGACGGCGAGGTAGAGGAGCTCGACATCCCGACAGGGACCCAGCCCGAGACCGTGTACCGCCTCGGCAAGAAAGGCGTGCCGAGACTGCAGCGTCGAGGCAGGGGAGACCTGCTCGTCCACGTCGAGGTCGAGGTTCCAACGGATCTCGACGACGAGGCTGAGAAGGTCTTGCGTGAGTACGGGACCATCAGGGGCGAACGACCTGATGCGAAAAAGCGCGGCCTGTTCCGCCGATGAGGCACCGGCCTCACCTGTACGTTCCCGGGCCCTGGGCTGAGGGATCCCTTGGGGTTGGCGACCAAGCGGTTCGCCACATGACGAAGGTACTGCGATATCCGCCGGGAGCCCCGGTGACGTACACCGATGGGATGGGGATCGTCGGGTCCGGCACATGGAGCGGGTCGGACATCGATCGTGGCGAGGAGACCCAGGTCGTCAGATCGGGAAGAGTCGTCGATGTGATCGTCGCTGCTCCCAACGCGAAGGAGCGACAGCGGTTCCTCGTCGAGAAGTGTCAGGAGCTCGGTGTGCGTCGCCTGCGGTGGCTCGCTACTGCGTGGTCGAGTGGCCGTGTCCCGCCACAACGCAGGGTCACAGCATGGACCGTCGGGGCGCTCGAGCAGAGCCGTGGCGCATGGTTGATGGCCGTCGATGGGCCGATCGAGGTCGAAGCGGGTGCGGGCGTTCTCGTCGCAGACGTCTCGGGGAGACCTGTTGGGGAGTATGTTCCGGCAACCGAGTCGACGACGATCGTCGTGGGTCCCGAAGGCGGTTTCGCCCCCGAAGATCTCCCAGACGGCCTCGAGCGTGTGCAGATAGTCGACACGGTGCTGCGGACGGAGACGGCGGCCGTGGTCGGGGCGGCTATACTGCGATCAATGTAGTCGTACAGCACATTTCCTATGGAATCTGACGTGTTCTGGGACTACGATGGGGGTAACGGAGGGTGTTCGGGTAAGCGCGTTCGGTGGCATAGGGAGTTGTCGTGGACTACAACCAAAAGGTGGGAGAGAGACTGCGGGCCATTCGCAAGCAGCGTGGGATGTCCCTGCAGGACGTTCATCGCTCGACCGATGGTGAGTTCAAGGCCGCGGTGCTCGGCGCGTACGAGCGAGGTGAGCGGTCCCTGTCCCTACCCAGATTGCAGCGTCTTGCTCAGTGCTACGGCGTGCCGATGAACCAGCTCCTCCCCGAGGAAGACACCTACGCCGTGTCTCCACCGGCAACCGGGGGTGTTGCGATAGATCTCAACCGCGTTGACGAACTCGATGCGCGGACCGCCGAGGTCGTCGATAGATTCCTTCAGCGGATCCAGATCCACCGCCAGGATTTCAACGGCAAGGTGTTGACGATCCGGGCGAGCGATGTGGCGATGCTTGCAATGCTGCTCGATGTGCAAGATGCAGAGCTCGTGAGTCGTCTCGAACGCCACGGCACGGGTTCCTAGTTCGAACGAAGCCAGTCCCTACACGGCATCAACCGATATACTCCTGAACACTCTTGTTGCGCTATCCCTTCGCACGATTCCAGGAAAGACGAGGAGCTAGGTCTTGACCTACCCGTCGGATACTGATGCTCGGGTGCGCGTCCCTTCCAATCACCTCATGGTGGAACTCCTTGGGAACAGGGACGTGCATCTTCGTCGCGTCGAAGACGCGTTCGGTGCCGCCCGTCTGATCGCCAGGGGAAACGAGATCGATATCACCGGGGACGAGCGTGAGGTCGCTCTCGTGCGCACCGTACTCGATGAGTTGCTCGTGCTCGTCCAGGAGGGTCAATCTCTCGACGCGGATCGTGTCGACCGGGTCATCTCGATGGTCAAAGCCGACATCCCGAAGCCCTCAGGCGTGTTCACCGATTCGATATCGGTCGGCCGTGGCAAGGTCGTGAGGGCGAAGACCCTCGGCCAGAAACGGTACGTCGACTCGATCAGGGAGAACACGCTCGTGTTCGGCATCGGACCTGCAGGCACGGGCAAGACGTACCTCGCCATGGCGTGCGCCATCGAAGCCCTCCTCACAGGGGCGACACGGCGGATCATCCTCTCCCGCCCCGCCGTCGAGGCCGGGGAGCGCCTCGGGTTCCTTCCCGGCGATCTCGCTGCGAAGGTCGATCCGTACCTCCGCCCGCTCTACGACGCTCTGTACGAGATGCTCGGACCCGAGGAGACCGGTCATCTGATCGATCAGCGGACGATCGAGATCGCTCCGCTGGCCTACATGCGAGGTCGGACCCTCAACGATGCCTTCGTCGTGCTCGACGAGGCACAGAACACCTCTCCCGAACAGATGAAGATGTTCCTCACCAGGCTCGGCTTCAACTCCAAGATGGTGATCACCGGAGACGTGACTCAGATGGACCTCGGGACCGGCGTGCTGTCGGGGCTCTCGGTGGTGCGTCGGGTACTCCATCGTGTCGACGGTGTCGGGTTCATCGAACTCACCGGAGACGATGTCGTTCGTCATAGGATCGTCGCGGCCATCGTCGATGCCTACGCTGTGTACGAAGCCCAGCGAAAGTCGGAACGATGAGCGAGTGGGCCCAACGGAATCGGAACATAGTCATCGTCGGGATCCTGATACTGACGATCGGTTTCGCGTCGTTGGTACTGGTCTACGGGTACGACGGCTCGACCGAGGTCCCGCCACAGATCGC
>CAYLVM010000113.1:0-7673 GCA_964387145.1 uncultured Acidimicrobiaceae bacterium | reverse complement strand
GATGCATGCGACCGCGAAACAGTGAGGCGCTGGCACCGTCGGCGAGGTTCTCCAGGCGTCGTTCGAGGCCCTGTGCAAGGTTCATGAGGGTGATTCTATGAGGTGTCCGCGCTACGCGTGGGGTTGGTGGATGAAGAGCACGTTCACCGTTGACCGTTCACCGTTGACCGGACCGCTACATGGACGGTGTAAATGCGTGCGTGCCGAGCCAGCGGGCTTGTATCCCCACATCACTCGGGGGCTCGCTCACCGTCCGGAAAACGGAAAACGGAGAACGGAAAACAGTGAACCTTCCAACTCTTTGCCTGTTGTCTTGGCTCTCATGTAGCCTTCCGGATTACGGGCGAGTGGCGGAATTGGCAGACGCGCAGGATTCAGGTTCCTGTGAGGTAACACTCGTGAGGGTTCAAGTCCCTCCTCGCCCACGATGGCGTATCCGCCTTACCGGTCAGATCGGCGTTCCAAGACACGTCGCTGGCTGCTGATCGCTTCTTCTCTAGCTGTGATCATCGCGTTGATCGCGGTCGTCGCGTCGCGTCAGACCGAGCAACGGACCACCGTTGAGTTCTTCTCTGTCGCAGAGGAAGTGAGTGGCATCCACGAGGTCTCGTCTGTCTCTTTCGGCGAGATACTTGCCTCGATAGGTGTCGTGACCCGCCAGGACCTCACCCGTCGACTCAAGGCCGTGGTCGATGCGGCGGCAGAGGCCGACGCGCTGATGGCCGTCGATGTGCCGTCGTCGATCGGGTCTTCGTACGGGACCCTGGTGACAGCAACGGCCTCGTGGCTCGACGGTGCCGAGGAGGCTGAGCGTGTCATTCTCGGGATCATGGACGGCGAGATCGTCGATACGGCGGTGGCCGAACTGCAAGCATCCCTCGATCAGTTGCGGGTGGGTGACGCAGCCTACGCACTGTTCAAAGAGTCGCTGGTCGACACCCCTGACGGTGCCGACCTCCCCGACTTCCCTTCCATTACCTACATCGCTCCAACGGATGCCGACCCGCTGCGGTTCAGTGCCACGAATCTCGTGTTACGAATCCAGGCCGCATACTCCCTCTCCCCGCACAGGGACGTCTCAGTAACGGGGATGATCGAGCCCACACCCGTCGGTGACCGGGCGGGTGTCCCGATCGTTCCGTTCTCCGACAAGATCGCGATCAACGCCCTCGTGACGAACGCAGGCAATGAGGACGAAACCAGGATCGCCGTAGACCTCGAACTATTCGAGATCAACAGTGACGCCGTGGTCACGCGCTCGAGTGTCGTCGATGGTCTTGTCGCTGGTGCTTCGACTACGGTGTTGTTCGACAACCTCGAGATCACCGCCGGTGGCCTGTATCAAGCCAAGCTGACGGTGACGATCCAAGACGATATCGACGCGGAGAACAACGTGTGGGAACTCGTATTCATCTGGAACGCTGAGTCATGAGTGTGGCACTCATCGCCGTGGCCGTCTTGGTCGTCATCCTCGCCATTTGGCAGGCGATTCAGCTACAGGCCATCAGGAAGAAGGTGGACGCTGTACCCGAGGATGGCAACGTCATTGCGGTGCTGCGGGCAGTGGACCAGCGAACGATCGCAAATGAAGTAACGATCCGAGAGTTCACGACCCGAGTCGAGGACCTCGAGGGAAGGCTTCCGTACGCGATCAGCTACGTGGGCGTCGTGGCGTACGACGCTTTCAACAATATCGTTGGAAACCAGTCGCGCTCGATTGCGCTGCTCAACCAGCGGGGGGATGGTCTCGTCATCTCCCTGCTGACGTCTCGTGTCGACACCGTGTTCTTCACCAAGGAAGTGCGATCGGGATCCGGGGTCGAGGAACTCTCCCCCGAAGAGCAGGCAGCAGTAGACCGCGCGTTGGGTCGGTAACCTCTGAGCCATGATCGACATCACCATTCTCAGAGAGCGACCCGAAGAACTGGAGCGGTCCCTTGCACGTCGGGGCGTCGAGATCGACCTCGACCGCCTCGTGGCGCTCGATCAGCAGCGGAGAGCTATCCGTGCTCAAGCCGAGGAGTTGCGGGCCAAGCAGAAGGAGATCGGCAAGTCGATCTCGTCGCTTTCGGGGGATGACAGGCAGGCAGCTATTGATGAGGCCGGCGAGATCGCTGAGCGCTACAAGGCACTGGTAGCCGAGGCGGATGCGCTCGACGAGGAGTTCAATGCTCGTTGGATCGCTCTTCCGAACATGACGGATCCGACCGCCGCAGAGGGTCTTGAAGAGGAAGATGCGGTGGAGATCAAAAAGGTCGGTGTACCACCGGAGTTCGACTTCGAGGTTCGCGATCACGTCGATCTCGGTGTGGCGCTCGGTGTCATAGACATCGAACGGGCTGTCAAGATGTCCGGGAGTCGGTTCGCCTTGAAGAAGGGGAAGCTCGCGCTCCTCGAGATGGCGCTCATGCGTTGGGCCGTCACGACGGTGTCGACGTACGGGTTCACGCCGGTGATACCACCGGTGCTCGTTCGTGAACACGCCTTGTACGGTACGGGGTTCTTCCCCGGTGACAGGGAACAGGTGTACTCGGTCAGGGAGGACGATCTGTACCTCGTGGGTACGTCAGAGGTTCCTCTTGCAGCGATGCACGGCGATGAGATCCTCGACGTCGACGAGCTCCCGCTGCGGTACGTCGGGATGTCGACTTGCTTTCGTGTCGAGGCGGGGACCTATGGCAAGGACACGAGAGGCATGTTCCGTGTTCACCAGTTCGACAAGGCCGAGATGTTCTCGTTCGTCCACCCGGACCGCTCACGTGACGAACACGACTACCTCCTCGAGCGCGAAGAGGAGATCGTGCGGGCGCTCGACATCCCGTACAGAGTCGTCAACGTTGCTGCAGGCGACCTCGGCTCCTCTGCCGCCAAGAAGTACGACATCGAGGCCTGGTTCCCGGGTCAGGGCCGGTACCGAGAGATCACCTCGACCTCCAACACCACAGACTTTCAGGCGAGACGCCTCAAGATACGGGTCAAGGCCGACGGCAGGAATCAGTTCGTGCACACACTCAACGGCACCGTTGTGACGCCACGCCACCTCATCGCTCTGATGGAGAACCATCAAGATGCCGACGGGTCGATCCATATTCCGGACGTACTCGTGCCGTTCACAGGGTTCGATGTGATCGAAGCCGGATGAGCAACGGCACCGTCTTCAAGGACATCGCCGGGCGGTACGACCGACTCAACGCGATCCTCTCCCTCGGTCAGGACCAGAAGTGGCGCCAGACCGTCGTGTCCCGGCTTCCCGAGGGTCGCCTGCTCGACCTCGGTGCAGGCACCGGGGCAGCCAACCCGATCTTTGCCCCTCGCGAGATCATCGCTCTCGACCCCGCCATCGAGATGCTCGGGTTCAACGACGCCTCGGCCCGTGTGGTTTCAGTGGGTGAGGCCCTGCCGTTTCGTGACGGGACGTTCGACGCCGTGTTCTCCGCGTACGTGTTTCGGAACCTCGACTCTGTAGACACGACGATGGAGGAGATTGCACGGGTCCTCAAGCCCGGTGGCATGGCAGGTATCGTCGATCTCGGTCGCCCTACGGGCACGGTCACGAGAACGATCCATCGTGCAGGCACGGCCGTGGTCCTCCCGCTTGCGGGGATGAGTATCGGAGCGAGGGAGGAGTATGTGTATCTGCATCACACCCTCGACAAGCACCCGCCACCCGAGGAACTCCTTGCGGATACGCCTCTCGACCTCGTCGACACCTGGCGTCTCGGTCCCATGGGCTTCGTATGGGCAGCCTTGCTACGCAAGGCGGTACTTTGTACCTAGAGGACGCGCGGATAGGGACGGTTGAGCCGTTTGGCACTTCTCGAAGTCCTTGACAGCGTTGGGGTTTCAGCGGATCACCGAAGCGCTTGTCCCCCTATCCGCTGATCCTCCGAGTACCTGGTACATGGAGAAGGCAGCCCGACGTTGCGAGATTGATGAAGCTGGCTGTCCGAGTACTGGATACCAAGTGCCAAGTACCAAGTACCGAGTACCGCGGAGCTCACCGTGCACCCCGCCTTCGAATGATCAACAGACGGCGCTAACTAGTCGATCGACTCGGGTGAGCACCCCCGCAGCACCCGGAACGACCCGCTTAGGGCTGCTTCCTTCCGGACCTGACCCGATTCACGGACGTTCCGCCGCTACAGGACTCACTGTCATCATCTATCGAACTAGCGCTAGACCCGAATGCGTCACACCCTCAGGCGGGGAGTTCAGCTCCGCATGAAGAGGATTTCGGAGGGAGGGCACCCCTAGCGCCCCACCTAGCACGGTTGACACAATGGTAGCGAGCGGAGGAGTTCACAGCTCACAGTTCACAGCCGACACTTCACAGTCAGCGGAGCATCGAGGCCTCTTGTGGCCTGGCACCGTCTATCCCGTTGTGACGCGCGACACGAACTCGTGCATCTGGGTTCGGGCTTCGACCGCGATCTGGGTGGGGAACGCGTCGAATGCGTGGGTCCCGCCGGGATAGATCGCCAACTCGGCGTCGTTGCCCGCCACCATCCAACGCATGGCCATGAAGAGCGTGTCGTCGATGAGCGGGTCCCAGGTACCGACCGTGAAGAGGGCGGGAGGCAGGTCATCGAGCATGCCGTAGAGGGGGGAGAAGTACGGATCGTCCATTTCGATGTGCTTTCCTCCCGTGTACTTGTCACCGAACCACGACATCGAGTCTGGATCGAGGATCAACCCCTCGGTGGACCACTGGCGGACCGAGGGTGTGCCGTGCGGGAGGTATGAGCCGTACACGAGGTTCGCTCCTGCCCAATCGGCGTACCCGGTGTCTTCACGGACCTTGAGGAGGGTCGCTGCAGCCAGATTGGCCCCTGCGGATTCACCGCCGATCGTGAGGCGGTTGCTCCCGAACTTGGACACGGCGTTGTCGATCAACCACCGTGCGGCGGCGACGCAGTCTTCGAGACCGGCCGGGTAGGGATGCTCGGGAGCCAGGCGGTACTCGACGGAGACGACCGTGACCCCTGCTTCGACGGCCATGGCTTCGTTCCCGACGTCACTGAGATCAGCACCGCCGAGGACCCATCCTCCTCCGTGGATGTGGAGGTAGACGCCGTTGGACTCTCCAACCTCGATGATGCGAAGTTCGAGATCCCCGCCGGGTCCATCGATCGTGATCGTTCGGGCATGGTCGGAGTAGACGATGGGGCCCATCCAACTCTTGCCTTCACGGCGAGCTTTGCGGACCTGCTCGGGTTCGAACGATGTCATCGGCGGGAGGGAGCTCAGCATCTCCTGGAGCGCGGTGTTGAATTGTCGGGTCTCATCGGAGACGGCGTCGTCGGTGAAGAGTGTTGGATCGATATGCATGTGTCGAGCGTAGCCCTCGACGGCCGGCGAGACAGGAGTGGGAAGGATGTGGGCGGAGGGGGAGGGATTCGAACCCTAAGGACTTGTTGCGGGATCGACTTGAGGTGATCGGTCGTGCGTGCGGTGCCTTACTTGGGCCCACGGCGAGTGATATTTCGCGGGTGGGCTTGCAATGGGGCCATATCTAGCGTGTGATCTTGGGCGGAGGGGGAGGGATTCGAACCCTCGATGCGTTTCCACATACACGCTTTCCAGGCGTGCGCACTAGGCCAGACTATGCGACCCCTCCCTAGGCTGGAGATTGTAGAAGCGAAAGGCCCTGTAGTGAACTGGAACGACGCCATGGGAACTGCCCTCGAGGAGGCGGTGCTCGCCCCGGAGCACGGCGACGTTCCGATCGGTGCGGTGCTCGTCGGCCCCGATGGCGCCGTCACTGCCAGGGACCACAACCGGCGTGAGGAGCGGGGCGATGCAACGGCCCATGCCGAGATGCTCGTCATCCGTGACCGCTCGAACGAACTCGGTTCATGGCACCTCGAGGGCCATACCCTCGTCGTGACGGTAGAGCCGTGCGCGATGTGTGCGATGGCCGGGGTGTGGGCGAGGATCGATCGGATCGTCTACGCAGCACCAGACCTCAAGGCCGGCGCCTGCTGGTCACTGTTCAACATCCCTCAGGACGACCGTCTGAATCACCGTATCGATCTCGTCGCGGGGGTTCGTCAAGACGAGGCCAGGCAACTCATGGAGCAGTTCTTCTCTGAATGCCGGTAGTCGTGCTACGTCTTAGGCCTGCAGCAGTGACTTCCCCGTCGAACGCAGGCGTTCGCACGCTTCGGTCACGCCCTCAGCCATCGCGATCTCGGCCTTCTTGAGATACGAGCGGGGGTCGTACACCTTCTTGTTCCCGACCTCGCCGTCGACTTTGAGCACACCGTCGTAGTTCGTGAACAGGTGGTCGGCGATCGAGCGGGTGAACGTGTACTGGTTGTCGGTATCGATGTTCATCTTGATGACGCCGTAGTCGATCGCGTCGTGGATGTCGCTGAGGTCTGATCCCGATCCGCCGTGGAAGACGTAGTCGAACCCGGCATCCTCGCCGTAGACCTCCTTGATGGCGGTCTGGCCGTCCCGGAGCACCTCGGGGCGGAGTTTCACGTTCCCCGGCTTGTACACGCCGTGCACGTTGCCGAACGTCGCGGCGAGCATGTACCTGCCCTTCTCGCCGAGGCCGAGTCGTCGTGCGGTTTCGAGGAGATCCTCGTTGGTCGTGTAGAGCTTCTCGCTCGGCGTCCCCTCAGCCGAGACACCGTCCTCCTCGCCGCCGACGACGCCGACCTCGAGTTCGAGGAC
Organism: uncultured Acidimicrobiaceae bacterium; assembly: GCA_964387145.1. Lineage (GTDB taxonomy): Bacteria > Actinomycetota > Acidimicrobiia > Spongiisociales > UBA5794 > JAMBLL01. Next base: position 992 of record CAYLVM010000113.1, on the reverse strand, counting down.
GATGTCGAGTTGGCGCATCTCCTCGAGGAGCTCCTCGCTGATCGTCAGGTTGGAATCGAGGTTGATGGCCGAGCCGTCGAACATGTGGCTCTGGTACAGCGGCCCAAGACCGTGCTCCTTGCGGTCCCTGCTCACCTGCAGGAGTGGTCGGATGAAGGTATCGACCTTGTCCGCCTGGCAGTGATCGGTGTGCAGGGCGATCAGCACCGGGTACTCGTCTGCAAGGAGGTGAGCCATCTCCGCGATGGCCTGGGCACCGAGCGCCATCGAGTTGACGTAGGTGCCCGAGGCGAAGGACCCCCCACCGTGGCTGATCTGGATGATGCCGTCTGAGCCTGCATCCGCAAAGCCGCGCATCGCGGCGTTGAGGGTTTCGGACGACGCGATGTTGATCGCCGGGTAGGCGTACTTGTAGTCCCTGGCAGCGTCGAGCATGGCGTTGTACTGATCCGGGGTTGCGATCGGCATGAGAGTCCCTCCAGCGGGTGGTGCGCTGCCCCCGAAATTAGCCACTCGTGGGCGCTGTTCGTCTCGCCGTGACCAGCGACGTCCTGAGACCCGCTCGCTTTGGTGTGTCGGTACACTCCCGTGCATCTGGAGGGGTGACAGAGCGGACGAATGTGACGGTCTCGAAAACCGTTGGACCTTTCGGGGTCCCGAGGGTTCAAATCCCTCCCCCTCCGCTGGAGATCACATGCTGGAGAGAGCCCCGTTGTGAGCGATCTCGCGAGGTGCGATTCTGTGTGTGGTCGAGTGTGGCAGCGATGGTCGGTTCGATTGTCGTGAGGTGTGCGGGGTGTGAGCCTTCTTGGGTTCAAATCCCTCTCCCTCCGCTGGAGATCACATGCTGGAGAGAGCCCCGTTGTGAGCGATCTCGCGAGGTGCGATTCTGTGTGTGGTCGAGAGGATTGTTCGTGTGCCGCCCGTCAGGGCGCACGGAGGGATGACTGAGCGGACGAAAGTACTGGTCTTGAAAACCAGCGAGGCGCAAG
>CAYLVM010000112.1:0-7687 GCA_964387145.1 uncultured Acidimicrobiaceae bacterium | reverse complement strand
CCAAGTACCAAGTACCAAGTACCAAGTACCTACATCCTCTCCCACACGATGGCGTCGACGATCTCGATGTTGACGCGGTCGCCGACCGTCATCCGGTTCGCCGTCGGTACGAGTGCCTCGATACGCTCACCACCCGGCAACTCGATCTCGACACGCTGATCGTGGCCGTAGAACTCTCGGTCGACGACCTTGCCGTTGCCGTCGGGATCGATCCTCGGTGAGATCCACTCGGGACGGATCATGATGTCTGTGTGAGATCCTGCTGGCAGGCCGGTGTCGATGCTACCGAGGATCGTTGCGACCCTTCCGTCGTGGACCACTCCGGACAGCAAGATGGCGTCGCCAAGGAAACGAGCGACCCAGGGATCGACCGGTTCGGCGTACACGTCGTCGGGGACACCGAACTGCACGATCCTCCCGTCACGCATGATCGCTATCACGTCGGCGATCGCCAACGCCTCCGCCTGGTCGTGCGTCACGAATACGGCCGTTGCTCCTGCCGCTTTGAGGATCTTGCGGAGCTCTCTGCGCATGCGCTCGCGCTGTGGGGCGTCCAGGTTCGAGAACGGTTCGTCGAGGAGGACCACGTCTGGCTGTGGAGCAAGGGCACGGGCGAGAGCGACCCGCTGTTGCTCCCCACCCGAGAGCTCGTGAGGGAACCGAGAGCCGTGCTGCTCGAGGCCGACGAGCTTGAGAACGTCGTGAACCCGTTGGACACGGTCTGCACCACGTACGCCGTACCCTACGTTCTCTTCTACCGAGATGTGGGGAAAGAGCGCATACTCCTGGAAGACCATGCCGACGTTGCGCTTTTCGGGTGGCACGGCTTTGCCGTTGCCCACGACGATGGTTCCATGGATCGTCACCTTCCCCTCGTCGGGGTGTTGGAACCCTGCGATGACTCGTAGCGCAGTGGTCTTGCCACATCCTGAAGGCCCGACGAGTGCCACGAGTGACCCCGGGGCTACGTCGAGAGAGAAGTTGTCGAGGGCGCCTGCGTCACCGTACGAGACGGAGACGCTCTCCACCGATATCAGAGGATCGTTCATGTGTCGAGGACGTCCTTTGGCTTGATCGAAAGGTAGTAGACCGGAACGATCGACACAGCGATGAGGAGCAGAGCAGACGCTGCCGCTCTCGTGTAGAGAAGCTCGTCGGCTGCCGCCCAGATCCTCACCGCGAGCGTCGTGAACCCCGGAGGACTCAGAAGCAAGGTGGCAGGCAGTTCTTTGAGTGTCGTGACGAAGACGAGGGCACCGCCGGCGAGCAGGCCCTTCGCCATGAGAGGGAACGTCACCTTCACATAGGTGGCGATCGGACCCCGGCCGAGGGATCGGGAGGCATCTTCGAGGGCAGGGTTCACCTGGATCAGCGCGGCCTTGGCTGCCGACGTCGCCTGTGCAAGGAACATCGTTGCGTACACGAGCCCGAGCACGAGGAGCGACTGGTAGATGGGCCGCGTGTAGCGAACGGTGAAGGCGACGACGGCGATGGCGATCGTGATGTGGGGAAGCGAGAAGAGACCGAACACGCCGCGTTCGAGCCATCGGGTCGAACGGGATCCGAACCGGACAGCGAGGATCACGATCGGGATCGCGCCGGCCGTTGCGAGCACTGCTGCGAGCGTGCCCGCCGTCAGCGACCCCCCCACTGCGCTCCACGAGACCGATGTGTCGGAGCCAGCTCGCACGCCCCGCACAACCCATGACACCAGCACGGCGATGGGGATGATCGCACCGATCCCCGTGACGATCGCCATGGCCGATGTTGCCCCGGCACGCTGGATTCTGGTGAGCCTGTAGAGCGTCGGTGGACGAGTCACCGACCGAGAGAAGTACTTTCCCTTCCCGCGTGTGCGTTGCTCGCCCCAGATGATCACCGAAGCGATGAGGATGAGAGCGATCGACAAGACGATCGCTGGTGTGCGATCCAGGCGCCCGGAGTACTGGGCGTAGATGACCCTCGTGAAGGCATCGAAGCGCATCAGGGAGACGGCTCCGAAGTCCGACAGTGTGTACAAAGCAGCCAGGAGCGCTCCCGCGCCGATCCCGGGACGAAGCTGGGGGAGGATGACGGTTCGGAACACCCGGGTTGGTGTCGCGCCGAGACCGCGGGCAGCCTCCTCGAGGGCGGGGTCGATCTTGCGGATGGCTGCAGCCGTGATGAGGTAGACGTAGGGGTACGTAGTGACCGTCAACGCCAGCCAGGCTCCGGGGAGGCCGATGAGGTGAGGGAGAGCGATGCCCGTCATATCGGCGAAGAGTCCCCGGGGACCGGTCGCCGAGATGAAGACCATCGCCAGCACATAGGACGGCACGACGAGGGGCATGGCAAAGACGATTCCCCACACTCGCTTGAAGGAGAGATCGGTGCGTGCGAGCAGCCACGCCCCCGAGACCCCGACCACCGTTGCCGATGCCGTCACGAGGGTGGTGAGAAGGAAGCTCCTTGCGACCAGCCGCGCCGTGCGGATCGACATGAGCGTTTCCCACGCGGCATCGGATGCCCCTGCCGCTCGTAGGAAAAGGAACAGAACGGGTAGACCGACGGGGACGAGCACGGCGAGAGCCCCGACCCAGAGCCACCAGGGAGCTGATCGTCCTGAGTCCGATGTGCCGCCTGGAGCTGCCGCCGGTGTCCCAGCGATGATCTCGACGTCGACGATAGACGCCGGATCCGTCACAGGAGTCCGGCTCGGGCGACGAGATCAGTAGCGGTATCGAGGACGGTTGCCAGCATCGAGAGGTCTACCTCGGGTGTCGGGATCGTCTCGAGAGGTGGAAGCAGGTCACTGGCAGGGATGCCGGGCACGAGCGGATACTCGAACGTTTCGGTGGCGAAGTAGGTCTGGGACGCATCGCTGAGAAGGAACTCGACGAACTTCCTCGCCGACTCCTGATTGTCTGACGAGGCGAGGATCCCGACCCCGGCCGGCATCACGAGAGAGCCGGGGGTAGCGACCTCGAAGAAGTAGTTGGCTCCCGGGAGGTCCGGAGATTCAGCGAGCGCGCGGAGCAGGTAGTAGTGGTTCACGAGCCCTGCCTCGATCTGTCCATCGTTGACGGCGGCCACGATCGCAGAGTTCTTCGGGAACGTCGGTGAGGCGTTGCTCGCCATTCCTTCGAGCCAACGGAGGGTTTCATCCTCGCCATCGACGAGGATCTTGGCCGACACGAACGAGAGGAAGGATCCGTTGGTCGGGGCGATGCCGACGCGGCCACGCCACTGAGGATCAGTGAACCCATCCTCGGTCGCAGGGAGGTCGCCCGGATCGATGACGGTCGCGTCGTATACGACGACTCGAGCACGACCCGAGGTCCCCACCCATCGTCCTTGGGAATCCGAGAAGCGCTCCGGAACCTTTGAAAGAACGTCGGTCGGCAACGGCGTCAGGAGGCCAGCGAGTGCAACGGTTCCAAGGGATGCCGGATCCTGGGCGAAGAAGATGTCCGCAGGCGACCCGGAACCCTCCTCGCTGAGCGTTGCTGCGAGGTCGGCGGAACCTGCGTACTTGACCGTGACCTCGATGCCCGTTTCGGCGGTGAACCTGTCGATGAGCGGCTGGACCAGGTCCTCGGACCGTCCTGAGTACAACGTGAGTCCGTCACCGCCGCCCCCAGCGGAACAGGCAACCGCTGTCAGAGCAATCACGAGAGCGAGCAGAGCGAGGCGTTTCACGGATTCTCCTTCGCAGAACGGTACAGGCACGGCACAAGGGTATATGCACTACAGCGGTAGGTGCAATTACTGCATGGTTGTTTCGAGGGTATGGTGCGAATCCCCTCGAGGCCGCTTGTGATACAGCCGATAGGGGGCGAGTGACATCACTACGAATCGAACGGAATGGAGAGTCCACGTGAACCGTACTTGGATGATAGGCGTCGTAGCGGGAGCCGTGCTGCTTGCAGCATGTTCTGGCAGTGTGCTCCAACTTGAGGTCGGTACGTGCTTCGACGATCCATCGGGTTCCTACGGTGAGGTCGCTGATGTGCCCGTCGTCGATTGCGATCAGCCTCACGACAACGAGGTGTTCGCCAACCAGGATCTGACCGGGTCGGAGTTTCCGGGGACGGACCAGGTGAAGAACCGGGCAGACGCCGTCTGTCTCGAGAACTTCGCTTCCTACGTTGGTACCGCCTACGCGGACAGCATCTACGAGATCGGGTCACTGTATCCGACTGCAGAGACCTGGGACATAGGTGACCGGGAGGTCATCTGCTTCGCATACGACATGTCGCTCGAACAGACCACCGGCTCGATCAACGGCGTCGCCAAATAGCGGCATCGGCGTTCCGAGACGGGTCAACCGGTAAGGAGCACCAGTGCCTGCCATGCAGCGGCAAGCGGCTGCGCGGCAACACCGATGGCGATGACGGCGACGGTCGCTATGCCCAACGCCCACGACACCAAACTGCCCATGAGCGGTCGAGGCTCGGCGGCATCATCGAAGTACGCAGGCCCCATCACCCTCGCGTAGTAGAACAGAGATATCGCCGAGTTGATCACGGTGAGCACAGCGAGCCAGGCGTAGCCAGAATCGATGACGGCGCTCATCAACAGCAGCTTCGCGGTGAAGCCACCGAGTGGGGGGATGCCGATGAACGAGAGGAAGCTCACGACGAGTGCTCCCATCAGCCACGGATGGGGTGTCGCCAGGCCACGAAACGACTCTCTAGACGTGAGTCCACGCAATTTCACGATCACGCCGAACGCCGCCATGTTCCCCATTGCATAGGCTGCGAGGAAGAACAGCATCGATGGGATCGCGATGTCGCTTCGACCAATGGCAACGATCGCGAGCAGGCCATACCCCGTCTGAGACACCGATGACCAACCGAGCATGCGCCGAACGTCGTCCTGCCATAGTGCTGCCAGGTTGCCGAGTGTCATCGTGACCGCGGCGATCACCGCGATCAATGGTCGCCACCCGATGGCCGATTCGGGGAGAACCATCACGAGTCTCATCAAGACGATCAGTGCCCCGACCTTGCCTGCGACGAGCAGGAAGGCAGCTGCGGGTGCAGGCGCTCCCTGAGCCACGTCGGGCATCCATTGGTGAGCGGGGACGGAACCGAGTTTGAAGGCGACACCGATGGCAACCATGGCGAAGCCGACGATCAGCGCCATCGAATCGGCGCCGACGAGGCCCACACGGAGGTCCTCGAAGGAGGTGCCACCCGCCAGACCGAACAGCAGCGCGATGCCGTACACCATCGCACCGTTCGCAAGGGCACCGATGAGGTAGTACTTGATACCGGCTTCGGTGGCAGCCCTCGACTTGCGGTGATAGGCGGCCAGGGCAAACCCCGTCACCGAAGAGAGCAGCATCGCGACGACGAGCTCCATGAGGTCGATTGCTCCGGCGAGCAAGATGGCGCCCAGCGCCGAGAGCAGGAGGAGCACGTAGTACTCGCCGTGACGGGAGTCCGATTGGAACCACTCGACCGACAGAGCGACGGTCAGCACCGTCACGATGATGATGATGAGCGTTCCCCACAGCCACGTTCGATCGGCGGCGAAGGTTCCGAAGAACGTGATGCCCGGTGCATCGCCGAGGTACCAGCCGCTGGCGAAGCCGGCTACGGCCAGGACCACGGTGGCGCCGAGGGCGGACCACACCTGCAACGACCTCGATGCGAACATGACGTAGAAGATCAGCAGGATCGCGCCGCCCGCGAGGATCAGGACGGGGAGGATGTCGATTGCCGCGCGGCCCATGGCTTCGGTCATCGACGGATCTCTCGATCTGAGGTCGGACGCATATCAGCCTCGTGCCACCATCTGGGAGAAGGTGTCGATGACCCGGATCAGCCACTGCGGCACCACGCCGATCACGACCACGAGTGCCGCCAGGGGCACGAGTGCGTACATCTCGGCTCGCTTCAGGTCCTTCCAGTCGCCCCAGCGGGCCGGGAGATCCCCGAAGAAGAGCTGCTGGATCATGCGAAGGAACAGTGCCGCCGTGATCACGATGCCGAGCAAGCCGATGGCGGCGAGCCAGGGGAACACCCCGAGGGTTCCTGCGAAAATCTGGAACTCCGCCACGAACCCTGCCAGCCCCGGCAGGCCGAGGCTGGCGAACGCGGCCAGCATCATGATGCCCGACAGGCGCGGCGATGCCCCCGCCAGGCCTCCATACTGGTCGAGTTCGTACGTCTTGCCTCTTGCGTATATCGATCCCGACAGCAGGAACAGGGCCCCGGTGATGAGTCCGTGAGCAACCATCTCGACAACCGCTCCGGTCATCGCTATCGACCGCGATGCCTCACTGCCGAGGCCGATCGCCCCTGCTGCTGCGACACCGAGGATCACGTACCCCATGTGGTTGACACTGGTGTAGGCGACGAGGCGTTTGAGGTTCGTTTGGGCCATTGCGACGAGTGCACCGTAGAGGATGCTCACGACGGCAAGGATCGCGAGTGGCAGAGCGAAGCGTTGAAAGGTCTCGGGCAGCATCTGGAGCGAGATCCGGATGAAGCCGTAGGTGCCCATCTTCAGGAGGACACCTGCGAGGATCGTCGACGCGGGAGCGGGCGCATCGACGTGTGCAGGGGGGAGCCATGTGTGCAGGGGCACCAGTGGCGTCTTGACGGCAAAGCCGATGCCCACCGCAACGAAGATCAGTGTGGCAGCCAATCCGCCGGCGGGCACAGGGAGGGTCTCGATGATCTCGATCATGCTGAAGGTTCTCGGGTCCGTATAGAGGTAGATACCGAGGATGCCGAGGAGCAACGCGAGCGAACCGAGCAGGGTGTAGAGGAAGAACTTGAGAGCCGAGCGTTTGGCGTCCTCTCCGTGGCCCCAGATGCCGATGAGGAAGTACATGCCGACGAGGCTGAGATCCCAGAAAACGAAGAAGAGGATCAGGTCGAGCGAGAGGAACACGCCGAGCGAGATCGCCTCGAGGAACAGGAACGTGGCGAAGTACGCCCGGGGCTTGCCCTGGACGTCGAAGGGGAAGACCATCGATACCGTGAACAGCAACGCGGTGAGTGCGACGAGGGGGAGCGACAGCCCGTCGACCCCCACCGTGTAGGAGATCCCGAGTGAGGGAATCCACTGCGCCGACTCCACCAGTTGGAACCCGGTCGAGAAATCGAAGCGTGCCCACGAGATGGCTACCACGACGAGCGGGAGGAAGCTCGTGGCGATCGCCAGAGGGCGCGCGAGGTGCTCCAGGCGCTTCGGGATCGCCAGGGTGACCGCAGCCACCACAAGTGGAACGACGATAGCCAATGTCAACATCCGTGTTACCTCCAGAGGGTGGCGACTGCGATTGCCACCACGATTCCGATCATCATCGCTGTGTAGTAGTGGTAGGACATCCCGGTCTGGGTACGGCGGCTCTGCTTACCGGCTTCGCCGATACCCGACGCAACGCCCTCCACGGTTCCGTCCACGCCCCGGTCGTCTACCAATCTCGACATCTCTGCACCCTGAATGGTGCCGCCACCGATGCCCCAAACCACGCCATCGATCCCTCGCTCGACCAACTGCTTGAGGATACGCGACGTGTACTCGGCAAAGGCCGCAACCGAGTCGGCGATTCGTGCCAGGACGTTGCGGTCGGCGATGAAGAGCCACTGGCCAAGGCGAGACACGGGGTCGACGATGAGCACCCGCGCAGCGGTTGGGATCCCCCACCATCCTGCGATGAACGCACGAGCTCGAGCCGGCATGCCGAAGG
>CAYLVM010000111.1:0-7808 GCA_964387145.1 uncultured Acidimicrobiaceae bacterium | reverse complement strand
TGAACGGCTGGGTCATGATGGACCCGTTCGGGAACCGCGACTTCTACAAGGGCGACTTCCTCAAGCGGGCCGCCGGCGCCATGATGGGATGGGGCGGCAACGACGCGATCGAGGCGTTCTACCCGAGCATCCACGTGGACGCGGACGGCAACAAGCTCGACGGCAGCCAGAAGTACGAACTCACCCTGGATGTACCGCTTCCCGTGAACGCGTTCTGGTCCGTGACGATGTACGACACCTCCTACGACGGAACGGCGGGGTACATGGTCGACAACCCGATCGACCGCTACCTCGTCAACTCACTGACGCCCGGCCTTGTCATCAACGATGGCGAGTTGGTTGTGACCATGCAGCGCGAGGAACCGACCGACCCGACCGAACGGGCGAACTGGTTGCCGACGCCGGAAGGGAACTTCTACCTGCTGCTCCGGCTGTACTGGCCCAAGAAGGAAGCCCTCGATGGGACCTGGAAGCCGAGCCGGGTGGTCAAGGTCAACTGATCACGACATGGTTTCCGCCAGGCGGAGACATGACCACAAACGGTGATCCTGGGGGATGAGTGCTCCCCCGGGATTCGCTCATCCCCAGACTCGGTTGTGTCCGATCATGGCGGAGACGACGCCGGGGCATGCAGCATTCGGTCCAATACTCAACATCGAGACGCACTCGAGCGAGAAGCCGTCGCGGTGGTAGCGAGAGTCGACTTCGAGATGTTCAGGTCAGGTGACGGGTTGCGAACGGCAACCGTTGGATTTGGGTAGCCGTAGTCGGTCCTTGCAGAACACCTTTGCTGCCCATGTCCCGGGCTGCGCGGGTTTGACACGGGCGTCACTCGGTGTGCCGCGGACACAGCAGTTCACGCTTCCTTTACCAAACATCCGTATTTCCACAGTATCTATTGTGTTCCTTTCGTAAATGGGGTAGTTTGTCAAGGCACCATGACCAACACGCATCCAACCGGTAGATACGAGACCCGTCCGTGGTCCTCAACGCTCGATCCACGCCGCAGCGGAGAGATACGCGTGTTCATCCCCGGGCCGCTGCGGGGTCCGTTCGACGCCGGGGACGTCGAGGCACTCATCGATCTCGAGCAACGACTCGCCGACGTCAACACCGACCCCGAACTCGCACGTGTCGGGCCGATCCTCACGAGGTCCGAGGGCATCGCCTCGTCGCGGATCGAGGGACTCGTCATGTCGACCCGTCGGATCTACGAGGCAACCCTTCGTCCCGAAGACACGCAGGACCCGCCGGCTCACCAGATCGTCGGGAACATGGGCGTCATGACCGAAGCGTTGCGAAGAGCCGATCGACGCCTCACTCATGAGGATCTTCACCGGTGGCACACGGCGATCATGAAACCGGAGCCCGCGTCGCGTCACACGATCGGTGCGTACCGCAGCGTGCAGAACTGGATCGGTGGCCGTGCCGACACACCGGTCGGTGCGGACTTCGTGCCTCCCCCACCGGAACTGATACCGGGCCTGATGGATGACCTCCTCGATTTCGCGAACGGCCGCACCCTCTCACCGATCATCCAGGTAGCCATCCTCCACGCGCAGTTCGAGACGATCCACCCTTACACGGATGGAAACGGACGAATCGGACGCGCACTCATCTACCGGGTCCTTGCCATGCGGGGCACCATCCGAAACGCAGCGCCGCCGATCAGCCCCATCATCGTGCGGAATCGCTCGTCCTACATTGCAGGACTCACCGCCTACAGAGATGGTCAGCCGACGTCGTGGGTGGACACGTTCGTCCAGATCCTCGACGGAGCCTGCGGCTACAGCCTCCTGCTGACAGCCGCCCTGAGCGACTTGACCCGGCAATGGACCGAACGCATCTCCGACGTCAAACGCAACGCCGTCGACCACAAGATCGTCCAAGCCTTGATCGACCATCCCGTACTCGATTCGACGGTCGTTGCCGACCAGTTCGGCGTATCCACCGTTGCTGCCCGTGACGCACTCGAGCGCCTCACCCAGCGTGGGATCCTCGTTGAACGACCGCTACGCAAGGGACGACGAGGACGACCCGCGAGAGTGTTCGAAGCCTCCGAGCTGTTCGACCTCCTCGATGAGGACCCCCAGGTGCTCACGACACGGCGACAGACCAGCCGGTGAACCCCCCGGCTACCGCCGCCTGACGGTTTCGAAACCGTTCCTCACGTCCCGCAGCGCCCGACGAGTGAACTGACCGTCTACCCAGCTCTTGGTCCAGCCAGCAGGCAGAAGACCGCGGGAGCGCAGCGATCGACTCCAGACTGCGACCTTCGGGTTATGAGCCGAAAACGGGGGCTCCGCTGACCACGGGGAATGCCCGAAAACCCTCATGGTTGTTGGCTTTTCGCCTCTCAACGGTTCTCACCGTTTCCCACCTGATCCCACCCTCTCGCGCGATGGAGCTGCCTGCGTCGGCGGATGGTCAGACGGGGCTCGAGGTGACCTGTCGGCAGATCTGTTCCCACGTCGGTGGCGGTGCTTTGCCGTAGTAGAGGTCGTCCATGTCGGCCTCGTACGCGACGCGGAGGCGGTTCGAGACGTCTGAGGAGAGATCGAACGCCGGACTGTGTCGGAAACCGCCCTCGGGGCGGAGTTCCCCGGCGACCGTGGCGAAGTGTTCTCGTGAGACCTGTTCGATCTCTTCGAGAACCGCCTCGACGGTGGTGTCGTCTGCGAGGAACGCAGCGACCTCGTCGTCGCCGAGCAGCCGGGACACGTCGTAGAGGTGGCGGCCGACCCGCGGCGTGGCAGTTTTCGCGGGATCGGATTCGAGGCGGATCGCTTCGGCGTGAATCGCATGGAGCTTCTCGAGCAGGGTGCGGCCCGGATGAAGAACCCTCACCGTGAAACGCTCGAGGTCGACGAACCCCGAGACGTCGGTTCCTGCATCGTGGAGCACGTCGGCGAGCAACGTACGGATTTCGACTCGACGGGAAGGCTGGTCTCCGCCGCGGACGCCCATCTCGAGGAGCACCGACGGTTCGATCGCGGTTGTCTGGGTCCTGTTGGTCGGGTAGGCGATCCGATACGTCCGGTGGACACCACGCTCTGCGTGTTCCGACTGGGGTGTTGCCCCCATGCGGTCGGCTACTACGGTGCCCATGTCTTTCATCAGCCGGTCCGCGGCTCCTTTCCCCCGGGTTCCCTGGATGATCAGCAGGTCGATGTCTTCGGAGAACCGTTCGATCAGCCCGTACCCTTTCGAGAGGCTCGTCCCTCCCTTGAAGACGAAGTCGTCGGGGAACTCGTCTGCAAGGACACGAAGCGCCTGGGTCACCCAGTAGTCCTTCTCCACCGCTGTGGTGGTGATGCCGAGACGTTCGGCGGCTGCTTCGATCGTCGGACCAAAAACGGCTTGGTCGCGGAACACGATGTCAGGCCGCCCGAGGTTCTGTGAGCTTCGCGTGGCGGGGAGGCTGCACCGTGGCTGCTGCGTCGTTGAACCCGAGCGCCGACAACAGGGTCCTCAGGCGGCTGCGGACACGTGCCGGCTCGGTAACCGACGCAGCGACGACCCTGCCGAGACGGATCTCTCCGTCGTCGATCAAGCGTCGCATCCGGTCGAACGCCACCGGCTGCGGTGCCTGCACGTACCGGTCCCAGTCACGCAGCACCTCCAACAACGCGACTTCTGCCGGACGGAGCCGCTCGTCGAGACGTTTCGTCGCGGCGCTCCGACTCACGAAGCGCACCGTGTCGAGAGGGCTTTCAGGCACCCGACCCGGCACGGCGATCGTCGTCGTGCGTGGAACGTGCGTCGACAGACCCAACGCAAGGGCGGCGCTCCCCTCCCCCGGGCCAACCCCCCGGGTTCCGACGAGTTCCTTGGTGAGCTTCGTCGTCGGCGGCGGGGCCATCCCCAACGGCGTCGTCACACCACGCCAGTACAAGCCCCGACGGATTCGTCGCAGCTCCCCGGCCTCGACGAGGCGAGACAACGCCTTCGCAACCGTCAAGGGAGCACCCACGAAATCCTCGGGTTTCCAGAATCGCTCGCGTGACGCAAGGACACGGCGGCGAACCTCTGCTGCGACGGGTCTGGATTCCATTACGTTATCCTGTCAATTATTCGATACGAGACGTTGACATCAACGTATCACTGAATGAGCGATGTCGTCAAGAGTCCTGCGAAGACCGCGACGACCAAGTCTCCTGCTACGTCCACCAGGCGCCGACGAGGAGGGTGGCGGCCGTGATCGCGATGGCGATCGTCGCCCAGTAGGCCACGCCGTGTCCATCGATGCGTTCCGCAAGGAGGGTGGTTCTGCTCCAGGTGGAGGCTCGATCATCCTTGGCGACGTCTGGCTCACCGGAGGCTCGGTGGTGTTCGTCTCGAATCAGCGATGCGTATCGGGTGTTGAGCGGTTGGCCTCGCAGGAGTCTTCCGCCGAAGGAGTTGGCGAGCACTGCAGTGACCGATGAGATCATGGCGATCATCGCCCAGACGGGACTGACGAGTCCGGTGACTGCGGCGACGACACCTATGCCGTTGAAGCTGAAGGCGAGCGCCAGGTTCTGTTTGGTCTTGCGGTAGGAGGAAACGCCGATCTCGTGGGCGTCCATGACCGACCCGAGCCGGTCGCTCATGATGACGATGTCCGCCGAATCGATGGCGATGTCGGTCCCGGCGCCGATGGCGACTCCGATGTCGGCCTGGGTGAGTGCGGGGGCGTCGTTGATACCGTCGCCGACCATCATCACCCGCGTGTCGTCCTGCTGGAGTCGTCGGATCTCGGCAGCTTTGTCGTCGGGGAGGATCTCGGCGAAGACTTCGTCGATGCCAACCTGCGCTGCGACGCTGTGTGCGGTGCGTCGGTTGTCGCCCGAGAGCATCACGGGGGTGATACCGGCGTCCTTGATGCGGGCGATGGTCTCGGCAGCGTCGTCCTTGATGCGGTCGGCGATCCCGATCAACCCGGCGAGGAGGTTGTTCTGGGCAACGGCGATGACGGTCTGGCCGTCCTCTTCGAGACGCTGGCGGTCTGAGTCGAGTGATGCGACGTCGACACCGCTGTCGGTGAGCCACGTGGGTTTGCCGACGAGGATCCGGATCCCGTCGAGGGTGGCCTCGACGCCGTGTCCTGTGTGGGATTGGAACGTGTCCGTATCGGTGAGGGGGAGGTTGCGTGCCTCGGCGGCGTCTTCGATGGCGCGGGCGAGGGGGTGTTCGCTGTTCAACTCAACGGAGGCCGCAACCTGCAGCAGCTCTTCTTCAGTGATGCCTCCGGTTGCGATGACGCTCTGGACGGTAGGTTCACCGCTCGTGATGGTGCCGGTCTTGTCGAAGACGATGGCGGTGATGTCGCCCATCACCTGGAACGCTTCACCCGAGCGCATCAGGATCCCGCGTTGGGCGGCTTCACCCCCACCACGGATGGTGGCCAGCGGTGTCGCCATCCCCAATGCGCAGGGATAGCCCATCACGAGGGCGGCGAGTCCCGCAAGGAGTGCACGGTTCCAGTTCGGGCCGTCGCCAACCAGCGTCGGGACGATCGTCCAGATCAGGAACCCGGCCCCAGCGAATGCGAGGACGGTGGGCGCGAAGTAGGCCAGCACGACGTCAACGACCTGGAGCACGCCGGGGCGCAGACTGCGGGCTTCGTCGATCGAGCGAGCGATCTGGGACAAGAACGCATCGTCCCCAACCCGCGTCACCTCGACGACCAGGGTGCCCGTCTGGTTGATCGAGCCGCCGATCACTTCGTCGCCAGATACTTTCTCTGCAGGGATCGACTCGCCTGTCACGAGCGCTTCGTCCACGGCCGAGACACCGTCGACGACGACACCGTCCACGGGGATCGATTCGCCGGGCCGGATGCGAACCCGGTCACCAGAAACGACGTCGTCGATCGAGATCTCGATCTCTTGACCGTCACGAATCACACGGGCTGTGTCGGGACGCAGATCCATCAACCTGCGAACGGCTTGAGACGAGCGGGTGCGCACGACGAGCGACGAGTAGTGCGACAGGATGTGATAGGTCGTCACCAAGGTGGCCGCAGCGAAGAAGTCACCGACGGGGAAGTCGTCGAGGACGAACAGGCCGAGGAACCCGCCAGCGATTCCGGCGAACGCGGCGAACTCCAACAGCACGTGCTGGTTGAGGATGCCGCGCCGCAGCGACGCCCAGGCCATCTTCATGATGAACCAGCCGGTCACGAACATCGTATTCAGTGCAAGGGCCAGCAGCAGCCATGGCATCAGCGGGATGTCCACGACGTCGAGCCACATCCCAAAGAGCATGATCAGCAGGCTCACCACGGTGAACGCTCCCGCGACTGTCAGGCGGAAGCGTTCGCGGCGAAGCTCTGCGGCGTCGTCGTCGAAGCTGCGTACCTTTTCGGGATCACGGTAGGTGTAGCCCATCTCCTCGAGGGTGCGGCGCAGCTCGTCGGGTGTCACCTTGGACGGGTCGTACTTGACGAGTCCCTCCTCGTGGGCGAGGGATACCCCGACCTCGGAGACGCCGTCGATGCGACCGTAGGCCTTGTCGATCGTCGAGGTGCAGAACGAGCACGACATGCCGCCGATCTTCATCCGGAAAACAGCCTGACCTGTCGTGTCGTTGGTTTCTGTGTCGGTGGACGGGTTCGTCATCGGAAGGATCCTCGTCGGTTCATTCGGCTTCGAATCCGGACCTGGCGATCTGGTCCCGGATGTCCTGCTCGGATACGCGGTCTGCGTCGTAGCGCACCTCGACGTTGGCGTCGTCGAAGCTGGCGCGGGCACGGATCACCCCGTCCACATTGCCAAGTGCCTTCGAGAGGTTGTCTGAGCATCCACTGCAGTGGAAACCGTTCACACCAAGTGTCTTCGTTGTCGTGGTTGCCATGGTGTCATCTCCTTCGATTCTCAAGTGGTTTGGGGTTCAGTGCGCGGCGCCGGCGGGTTGGAGGATGTGGCAAACACACGGGTCGTCCGAGTCGGTGTCGGGAAGCGTGCGGGCGGCATCCTGGAGTCGGCGGAGTTCCTTCGAGAGTGCCTGGAGCTGGATGATCCGTTCCTCGACGGCGTCGACCTGACGGTCGAGGACCCCACGAACGTAACCGCAGGGTGCCTCGCCCTGATCTCGAAGAGCGAGGATCTGGCGGATGTCGTCCAACCCGACGCCGAGGGACCGGGCCAGGGTCACGAACCGCAGCCGCTCCACATCCGCCGACACATAGGAGCGATATCCGGATGCGGCACGCTCCGGCTCGGGCAGCACACCGACCGACTCGTAGTACCGGATCGTCGACGTATCCACACCAACCTCTGCAGCCACCTCACCGATGCGCATCAGGACACCACCTCGTATCCCAGTTCCTCGACCACACCACGGACCACGTCGGTACCCACGACATCGGGGTCGGTCCGCAGTGTGACGGTGCCAGTTTCGTGGCCCGCCACCACGCCGTCCACCCCGTCCACGGCGCTGACAGCGGAGGTGATCCGTCGTTCGTAACCGTCACATGTCATCCCGTTCACCGTCATCACTTGTTGTTGTGCCATCGTCGACTCCTCCATCAGACGCCGGCTGATCCGCCCCGACCAACCGACCGTACACCTTCAAGCCACTTGAAGGTCAAGAACATTCCCCGACAACGAGCGGCACCGCAGTCGAGCGTGCGGCATCATTCGCCGGTAACGCGGTATCCCATGTCATCTATGGCACGCCTCACCTCAACTCTGTCGGGAAACCCATCCATCCTCACTCGACCTCACAGACATTCGAGAGGATCGTGAAACGGGCCGGAGTCTCCCGAATCCGGCTCCACGACCTGCGCCACACCCACGGCACCCTGCTCATCAAAGCCGGCGTCC
>CAYLVM010000110.1:0-7948 GCA_964387145.1 uncultured Acidimicrobiaceae bacterium | reverse complement strand
CTTCGTGAGAAGATCGACGCCATCAACACCGAACTGCTCGATCTCATAGCGCGTCGTCTCGACGTCTCGGTCGCGATCGGGGCGATCAAGCAGGAAGCGGGCCTTCCCCTGTACTCCGAAGAGCGTGAACACGATCTGCTTCGACGATTCAGGGCCGCAGCCGTTGAACGGGACATCGACCCCGACTACGTCGAGGAGTTGATGACCGTCGTCCTCATTCACTCTCGAGCAGCGCAGCGCAAGACCAACGAGGAGAGCGACTCTTCGTGAAGCCTGTTCATCATGAGTGATCAGGTCCTCGTCGTCGGTTCCGACGGCCTCCCTCGTTGCTGGTGGGGTTCCGGGGATCCCGACTACGAGACGTATCACGACGCTGAATGGGGCTTCCCTCAAGGTGATGACGTTCGGCTCTTCGAGAAGATCTGTCTCGAGGGATTCCAGTCGGGGTTGAGCTGGCTGACGATCTTGCGCAAACGAGAGAACTTCCGCCGAGCCTTCGCCGGGTTCGAGCCGTCGGCGGTAGCGTCGTTCACCGACACCGATGTCGAGCGGTTGCTCCACGACGCCGGCATCGTGCGGCATCGAGGCAAGATCGAGGCGACGATCAACAACGCTTCGCGCAGCCTCGAAGTCGCCGATGAGTTCGGTTCTCTTGCCGCCTACTTCTGGTCACAGGAACCACCGCGAGGCGTTCCCTCCGGTGATCTCCCCGCCTCGACCGAGATGTCGACTCAACTCTCGAAGGACCTCAAGAGACGTGGTTGGCGCTTCGTCGGTCCGACGACACTCTACGCATTCATGCAAGCGATGGGCCTCGTCAACGACCACCTCGAAGGCTGTTCCGTCCGGGACCAGGCAGAAGCGGCAAGAGCAGCCTTCAAGGTGCCGATAGCCGATAGCCGATAGTCGGGGACCTACTGGTCCCCGAACTCACTGCCCATCTGCCTGGTCATCAGTTGGTGGAGAGCATCGTTGACGTCGAGGCCGTCGTAGAGAACCTCCCCGACCTTCTGTGCGATCGGCAGTTCGATGTTGTACCGCTTGGAGAGGGCGAGCACACCGCTGGTCGATTTGACGCCCTCGGCGACCATGTTCATCTCGTCGATGATCGAGTGCAGGTCCCGGCCCTGGCCGAGTCCGAAACCGACCCGATGGTTCCGGCTTTGAGAGCTGTTGCAGGTCGCGACGAGGTCACCGATCCCGGCGAGTCCCGAGAAGGTGCGTACATCGCCTCCCATTGCGACACCGAGTCGCGATACCTCGACGAGTGCTCTGGTCACGAGCGTTGCAAGCGTGTTGTCACCGTAGCCCTTGCCTGCTGCCATCCCTGCGGCGATCGCCATGACGTTCTTCACCGCGCCGGCGGACTCAGAACCGATGACGTCGGGGTTCGTATACACGCGAAAGCGGGCACTTGCGATGACCCGCTGAACTGTGCTCCCGACGTCCTGGTTCGGTATCGCGATGACGGTCGCAGCCGGTTGGCCGTCCATGATCTCACGTGCGAGGTTCGGCCCGGTGAGTACGCCGATGACGCCCGGGTCGTGGTCGGGAAGGACGTCGGCAGTGACCTCGGTCATGCGCATCAGTGTGCCGGCCTCGATCCCCTTGGAGAGGGAGATGATCGGCGTGTCGTTTGCGATCAGGTCGGTCGCTCGCATGAGAACGTCGCGGTAGCCGTGCGATGGAACCCCCATCACGATGACATCGGCCCCGTCGAGGGCAGCAGACAGATCGTTCGTCGCGTGGAGTTGAGGGGGAAGGTCGTACCCCTTGAGATACGCCTTGTTTCGATGCTTGCGGTCGATGTCCTTGGCAATGCTCTCGCGACGGGCCCAGATCATGGTGGGAACGTTGACTGCGAGCAGCGACGCCACCGTCGTCCCCCACGAGCCCGCCCCGATCACCGCGTACTTCATACGGACACGATAGAGGAGAGCACCTCGATGCGTCGGTACGACGCTGAATCGAGAAGTTCACAGATCACAGCCGACAGTTCACAGTCAGCGATTCGCTGATGGGGTTCTGTTAACTGTCATCTGTGATCTGTGAACTGAATCACATCCTTGCAATTCGCGTCGGGGTCTAGCAACCTGGTCGATGTGCTGCCGAGGAACACCACTGAGGGCTCCCTGGGGAAGGCGTACGTCCTCGACACGTGCGTCCTGCTTGCAGATCCTCAAGCGATCTTGCGATTCGACGAGCACGACGTCGTTCTCCCTCTCGTCGTCATCGAAGAACTCGATCATCAGAAGACGAGGATGGATGAAGTAGGTGCCAACGCCCGGCGTGCGATCCGGCTTCTCGAGGAGATGGGGGCGTCGAGGCGTGGTGGATTGGCTGAGCCCCATCGGCTCGCCGGCGGCGGGTCCGTCCGCATCGAACTCAACGGGATCTACTCCGATCGGCTTCCCGAGGTTCTGAATCCGTCGACACCGGACCACCGCATCCTGGCGACCTGCCTCAACATCGACGACTCGGGTCGTGAGGCGGTGCTCGTGACGAAGGATGCAGCGCTGCGCATCAAGGGGGCTCAGCTCCAGGTGACCGTCGAGGATTACCGGGGTGACACGGTCGTCGTTGATGAGAGTTACAGCGGTGTCGCCGAAGTCGAAGTCGACGCCGATGTCATCGAGGAGATCTACCAGTCGGGGAAGGCGGTCATTCCCGAGTACGAGGGAATCATCAATCAGTACCTCATCCTGAAGGGACCCGGCTCTGCCTCGGCGCTCGCCAGAGCCGCTGAGAGTGGAACCGATCCGGTTGCCGTTCGTGTGGCTGGATCCCGGCATCTGTTCGGTATCGAGACCAAGAACACGAGACAGGCGTTCGCCACCGATCTTCTCATGGACCCAGATGTCACAGCAATGTCCCTGATGGGTATGGCGGGAACGGGCAAGACCTTCCTGTCACTCGCTGCTGCGCTCGAGCAGGTCATCGAGATCGGCCGGTACCGCAGAGTGTCGGTGTACCGACCGCTCATCGCCGTGGGCCGCCAGGAGGTGGGGTTCCTCCCCGGAGATCTCACGGACAAGCTCGAACCGTGGATGGCCGCGGTGCACGACAATCTCTACGCCCTCTTCGGAGGTGACGGGGCCAACCCGAGAGACATGGTCGAGGAGCTCTTCGAACGTGACCTTCTCGAGATGGCTGCGGTCACGTACCTGCGGGGGCGATCCATCACGGGAGAGATCGTCATCGTCGACGAGGCTCAGAACCTCGAGCTCTCGACGCTCAAAGTGATCCTCACTCGCATGGGTGAGAACTCGAAGGTCGTGTTCTGTGGAGATCTCACCCAGGTCGACAACCCGTACGTTTCTCCGTACGGGGGGCTCGCGGCACTCATCGAGAAGTTCAAGGGCAACCCGATGTTCGGCCACGTCACGATGGAACGCACCGTTCGCAGCCCCCTCGCAGAACTCGCAACCAAGCTGTTGTGAACCGTTCTGCCGTCCCCCCTTCAGGGGGGACAAGCGAGTCTTCGAGCGAGGGGGGACCGCGAGCCTGCGAGCCCGGCACGCGAGATCTCCTGCGTCGCTAAGCGCAGCGAGCGAGACCAGGGACAAGCGAGTCTTCGAGCGAGGGGGGACCGCGAGCCTGCGAGCCCGGCACGCGAGGGCTCCCAACCGACAACGGAAACGACTACGCCGGCGACACCTGGATCTCCGTTGCCTTGATCGAGACCCACACGGGTGACCCCTCGGCAACCTGGAGCGCCTCGATGGCCCCAGGGGTCACCTCGGCGGTGAGGGGGAGCGGGTCGCCGGTCTGGAGCCGTACACGGTCTCCGTAGTGCTCGATACGGATGACGGTCGTCTCCCAGGCGTTGCGGCTACTTCCGGTGGGTCGATCCATCCCGATGACGATGGCTCTCGGATGGATCGTGGCGAGCACGCGTCCGGTGATCGTTGGGTCTGCGATGTGGAGTCGATGCGACCCCGATGTGATCGATCCTGCGTCTGCTATCCCAGATACCAAGTTGGACCCGGCCAGGTCCGCGATGTAGGGCGTGCGGGGGTGGAGGCGGATGTCATCGGGTGAGCCGACCTGTGTGATGGATCCCCCCTCGATGATGTGGACCTCGTCGGCGAGCAGGAACGCCTCGATCGGGTCGTGTGTGATGATCATGCTCGGCCCGCCGAACGCGGCGAGGTGGTCCTTGAGAACACGGCGAAGCTCGACCCGTGTCGTTGCGTCGAGCGCGGCCAGGGGCTCGTCGAGGAGCAGAAGTCGTGGCTCGGTGATGAGTGCTCGTGCGAGTGCAACACGTTGCTGCTGTCCGCCCGAGAGTCCCGCTGGAGTCCGGTCGGCGAGGTCGGCGATCCTGAGCCGATCCAGCCAGGTCGAGGTGCGACGAGCAGCCTCGGCACGGGGGATCTTGCGGCTGCGAAGGCCGAACTCCACGTTCTCGGCGACACTCAGATGAGGGAACAGGACGTAGTCCTGGAACACGATGCCGATTCGGCGTTGGGCAGGGATCGTGAACACGTCGCGTGATGGGTCGTCGAGATGCTCTCCGTTCAGGTCGATGTGGCCACCATCGAGCGGGGTGAGGCCGCCGAGCGCGCTCACGATCGTCGACTTGCCTGCACCGTTGGGCCCTACGAGCGCCACCGTCCGTCCGGGAGGGATCGTCACGGACGCATCGAGCGTGAACCCTTCGTACCGTTCGACGACGATATGAGCATCGAGGCCAGCTTGACTCCTCATAGGGCCTTCCACCATCGTTCTCTCAGTGCGATGAGCACGACGAGCGAGATGACGACCATGACCAGGCTGAGGGCGACTGCGGTGTCACGGTCGCTCTCGAGGGCGATGAACACGGCGAGGGGAAGCGTCTGTGTGCGGCCCTGGAGGTTCCCTGCGAACGTGATCGTCGCACCGAACTCGCCGAGCGCCCGTGCCCAGGTCAGCGCCAGGCCTGCTGCGAGTGACGGGGCGATCATCGGGATGGTCACCTTGAACAGCACCCGCCAACGGCTCGCCCCGAGCGTGGCCGCCGCTCCCTCGTACCGTGGATCGAGGTTCCGCAGCGCCCCTTCGACGGTGATGATCAGGAACGGCATTGCAACGAATGTTGTTGCGATCACGACGCCCCACAGAGAGAACGGCAGCACGATCCCGGTCGCTTGATAGAGAGGTGCGCCGACCAGCCCCTGCCTGCCGAGTGCGAAGAGGAGGGCTGCTCCCCCGACGACCGGGGGAAGGACGAGTGGGAGCAGAACGAGGCCCCGCACGATCGATCTGCCGGGGAACTCGGTGCGGGCGAGTATCCACGCGACCGGAACGCCGAGGATCGTGGCGATCACCGTCGTGATGACGGACACGATCAGTGACAGGCGCAGGGCGTCGCGGGCAACCTGGTCGGAGAGAAGGGAGGGAAGGTCGCCCCACGGAGTCCTCGCAACGATGCCGACGAGTGGGATGGCGAACCAACCGATACCTATCACGGCGAGGATCACGAGAAGCACCGGTGGTTTCCCCATCGTTCGGCTGGATCTGCGTGTGGGTCCGGTCATGGTGTGGAGAATCCGTATCGTGCGAGGATCTCTCTGCCCTCGGGGGACTGCACGAAGGTCACGAACGTTGCTGCACCTTCGGGGTTGCCGGCGTCTGAGAGGGCCACGATCGAGTAGCCGGTCGATGTGTTGAACTGAGGTGGGATCTCGATTCCCTCGACGGTGTCGCTCGCTTTGACATCGGTCGTGTACACGATGCCCGCGTCGAGTTCGTCGAGTTCGATCTTTGTCAGCAACGCGCGTACGTTCGGTTCGTTCGTATCGATCGAAGCGTCGACTCCGGCCATCGCGAATACATCCCTTGCAAGATCACCGCACGGGACGCCCGCTGTGCACACCCCGAGGAGGAGGGCCTCGTTCGAGAAGTCGTCGAGTCCGGTGACCTCGCCGGGATTGCCGAGGGGAACAGCGATCTGCATGTCGTTGAGGGCGAAGATCTCCGGCTCGGTGCTTGCTCGTCCTGCTTCGACTACGGGGATCATGTTGGTGATGCTTGCAGATGCGAACACGTCTGCGGGGGCACCCTCGACGATCTGGCTGCTCAGGGTCGCGCTGCCTGCGAGATTGAGAAGGACGTCGACACCGGGGTTCTGGTCTTCGAACGTTGCCTCGATCTCGCTGAACACGTCGGTGAGGGATGCTGCGGCCGATACCAGTATCTCATCGCCGTCAGAAGCCCGGTCTGGACCCGGGGTGCAGGCGGCGAGCACCACGACCGCGGCGAGCGATACAGCGACCTTCAGCACCATCGAGATCACCGGATACGCCGTGGCCACGTCGACGCAGAGGCGTGTGGCAGAGGCGTTGGGTGCGACGACTGGTTCGACATGGCCAACAGTGTACAAATCAGCCTCCAACATCCCGCGCCGGTGATCGCTTCCACATCCAGACCGCGGGGAGGCGGCATTCTGATCCGCATGGCTCACTTGGCCGATCATGGAGCCTACTTGTCATCACACGATGCGATATCGTCGACACGATGGATCCGGTCAGCCAACCAGCGCGCTCAGACGAACTCACTCCCGGTCGGCTCGTCCGTTCCTTCGGAGCTGCGTTCACATCGGTGTTCCGTGGCTGGGGGCATGGCTACGGGCGTCTCGCTGAGTCACACGCAGCATCCGTCGCCGGTGATGCCCTCGTCGCGGTCGCTCTTGCCGGGACACTCTTCTTTGCGGTGCCGACAACGGACGCTCGGGGGAACGTTGCGTTGTATCTCGTTCTGACGATGGCGCCGTTCGCGGTGATCGGGCCGGTGCTTGGACGTGTCTTTGCCCGGGCGCCGGGTTCCTATCGAGCGGGAATGGTTCTCTCGTCGGCGGCCAGGGTCGCCGTCGTCATCGGGCTCGGTTTCATGATCGAATCTTTCTGGGTGTTCCCGCTTGCGTTCTCTCTGCTCGTTCTTTCGAGGTTCCACGGCATCTCGCGTGCGAGTGTGCTTCCCGTCGTTGTGCGCAACACCGAGGAACTGATCGACGCGAACGCCAGGCTGGCACGAGCCGGTGTCATCGCAGCAGCGCTCGTGGTGCCGCCGGGTGCTGCCTTGCAGGCGTGGATCGGGCCCGGACCAGTGCTCATCGGTGCGATCGTGCTCTACATCGTGTCGGCTGTTGCAGCGACGCAACTGCCCCCCGTGCACCTGAGTCCGCGAGACCGTGCTGCGGGTCGGTACTCGTTGCCTCGTACGTTGCGTCTCGCACGGTTCGCAACGGCGACCGTCCGATCGCTCAACGGGTACCTCGTCTTGCTCGTTGCGTTCTCGTTCAGGGATGCCGATGCATCGGTGGCGAGCCTTGCCGGGTTGTTCGCTGCCGCGGGTCTCGGGTACTTCGTATCTGCATGGCTCGCCCCTCTTCTCGGGAGGCACGTTCGGGAGGAGCCGATGGTGGTTGGTGCGCTAGCGGTCATCGCCATGGCGGCGTTCATAGGTGCCCAGACGCTGTCACTCTTGGCCGCTTTGATCGTGGCACTCGCCGCCGGCTTCTCATGGGGCACGGCGAAGTTCGCCTTCGACGCGATGATGCACACGTCGTTGCCTGCAGCCGAACGGGGACGGGCCTTCACCAACGCCGAGACGATGCTGCAGATCGCGTGGGTCGTTGGCGCCCTGATCCCCGTCCTTCCGTTCTGGCCTGTGGAACTCGGCCTGGCCTCTGCCGGCGTCGTCGCGCTCATCATCCAGGTTGGGTACGTGTCGCTCGTCCTTGTCCCAGAGGCGTCCGTCAGCCCGATCGTGCCCGTTGTCGATTCTCGGCAGCCCGACGAGGAGCCACCACCGGCAGGAGTCTTGGATCTGATCTAGGTGTGGAACGGATGGAGCTTGGCCCCACGTTGGGGTTTCCACCCGCCTTGCTCGAAGGCTTGCTTGTGGCCGGGTCTTTGCCGTACCGGGCTCGCAGGCTCGCGGTCCCCCCTCGCTCGAAGACTCGCTT
>CAYLVM010000109.1:0-8019 GCA_964387145.1 uncultured Acidimicrobiaceae bacterium | reverse complement strand
CGGGAATCCCGTGGGTGTCTCACGTTGACGGTACTCTGGTGTACCGGCCCGAGGAAGGGAGACAATGGCGATACGGAACGACCAGGGGATCGTGCTGCGCGGCTACCCGTTCGGCGAATCCCATCGTGTCGTGGTGCTTCTGAGCCCCAACCACGGGAAGCTGCGCACGGTCGCCAAGGGTGTGCGCAAGACCAAGAGCAGGTTCGGCGGAAGACTCGAACCGCTCACCCACGTCGACCTCGTCTTGTACGAGGGCAAGAACCTCGACACGATCACTCAAGTATCGATCATCAACGCCTTCCCCGATCTGCGCAACGACCTCGACCGGGTGCTCGCAGCGGGAACGATGATCGAAGTCGTCGATGCAGTCGTCCAGGAAGATGAGCCATCCCAGCGGATGTTCCTCCTCCTCCAGCGAGGCCTCACCATTCTCGACCACGGACCGGCTCACCCCGACCTCATCACGTCCTTCCTGCTCAAGGCGGCTGCGATCATCGGTGTCGCCCCATCCCTCGAAGTCTGTGCCGGGTGTGGGGTTGCGGGGCCTTTGCGCAGATTCAGCTTCTCCGCTGGTGGGTCTCTCTGTGAGGACTGTCGCACCCCGGGGTCGTACAACTTGCGTGAGGGCCTCGTTGCGTACATGGCCGTCGTTGCCTCGGCCGATCTGCACCTCCTTCCCGAAGCCGATGAGTCGATGTCACGTGAAGCGCTCGGTGTGACGAAGCGGTTCTTCGAGTACCACCTCGAGCGGCAACTCGACACGTTGGCGGTGATGCCGTGATCGAGTGGCTCACCACCGAGGTCGACCTCGACAACGTTCCCATCCATGTCGGCATCATCATGGACGGCAACGGCCGATGGGCCAACGCCCGTGGCCTCCACCGCACCCAGGGACATGCGGCGGGGGAGCCTGCGCTCTTCGACGTGGTCCACGGTGCACTCGACCTTGGCGTGAAGTGGCTCACCGTCTACACGTTCTCGACGGAGAACTGGAACCGTGACGAGTACGAGGTCGAGTTCCTCATGCAGTTCAACGTGGACCTGCTCGAGCGGCGCCGAGACGAACTCAACGATCTTGGGGTACGGGTGATCTTCATGGGTGATCTCGACGACGAGCGTGTTCCCGACGTTCTTCGTGACCGCATTCGTGACGCTGAAGAGCTCACCAAGGCCAACACGACCATGACGATGGTGTTCGCGTTCAACTACGGAGGCAGGGTCGAGATCACCGAGGCTGTACAGGCGATCGCACGTGAGGTTGCAGCCGGCGAGGTCGACGCGGGGAACATCGACATGGAGATGATCGCCTCACACCTCTACCTTCCTGAGATGCCGGACCCGGACCTCGTCATCCGCACGAGCGGTGAGCAGCGCACGTCGAACTTCCTGCTGTGGGAGGCTGCTTACAGCGAGTACGTCTTCACCCCGGTTCTGTGGCCGGACTTCGACCGACACGAGCTTGCACGGTGTATCGGGGAGTACCAGACGAGAGACCGTCGCTTCGGTGGCGCCGTGGATGGTTCGTTGGGGGACATCGCGGAGTAGCATCCTGGCACTCCACACTCAGGATCTGTGATGCCAGCCGATTTCGACACGATCGTCAACCTCTCCAAGAAGCGCGGCTTCGTCTTCCAGTCATCGGAGATTTACGGAGGGCTTCGTTCTGCGTACGACTACGGGCCACTCGGTGTCGAACTGCTGCGCAACGTCAAGGAGCAGTGGTGGCGTTCGATGGTTCGCATGCGCGACGACATCGTCGGCATCGACTCTGCGATCCTCCAGTCGCCCAAGGTGTGGATCGCATCTGGCCACGTCGCTTCGTTCTCCGATCCGCTCGTCGAGTGCAGGGAGTGTCACGCCAGGCACAGGGTCGACAAGCTCGTCGACCCCGACAAGTGTCCGAAGTGTGGCAACTCGGGGACGTTCACCGAGCCCAAAGAGTTCAACCTCATGTTCAAGACGCACATGGGTCCCGTCGAGAGTGACGACAACGAGATCTACCTACGGCCCGAGACCGCTCAGGGGATCTTCATCAACTTCGAGAACGTCCGTCGCACGGCACGCATGAAGCTGCCGTTCGGGATAGCGCAGATCGGAAAGTCGTTCCGCAACGAGATCACTCCCGGCCAGTTCGTGTTCCGGACCCGCGAGTTTGAACAGATGGAGATGGAGTACTTCTGCCACCCCGACGATGCGGACGACAAGTTCCAGGAGTGGCTCGAGATCCGACACCAGTGGTACCTCGACCTCGGCATGAACCCCGACAACCTCCGGCTCCGAGAGCACGAGGAGGCAGAGCTCGCTCACTATGCGGCGGCGACGTACGACGTCGAGTACCTCTTCCCCTGGGGGTGGGATGAGCTCGAGGGCATCGCCAACCGGACAGATTTCGACCTCAAGGCACACATGGAGATGTCGGGAGAGGACCTCACTTACTTCGACCAGGAGAAGGACGAGCGCATCGTCCCGTACGTGATCGAGCCTGCAGGAGGTGCGTCCCGAACGACGTTCGCGTTCCTCATCGATGCGTACACCGAGGAGGAGGTCAACGGCGAGAGCCGGGTCGTCCTCAAGCTCGACCCGAGGCTCGCTCCTGTCAAAGTTGCGGTGTTGCCACTGTCCAAGAAGCCGGACCTCGTCGAGACGACGAAGAAGGTTGCGGACTCGCTGCGCGACAAGTGGCAGATCGAGGTGGACATCACCCAGTCGATCGGACGGCGGTACCGCCGTCAGGACGAGATCGGTACGCCGTACTGCGTCACGGTCGACTTCGACTCGCTCGAGGACGACCAGGTGACCGTGCGAGACCGCGACACGATGGCCCAGGACCGCATAGCCATCGATCGGTTGGCCGGGTACCTCGAAGAGCGGCTGCCCCGCTAGCCCTCTTCGAGCAGGCGGGCTGTCGCCACGAGGTCGCGAACCGTCGTGGCGATGGTTCCAGACCTCGCCTCAGATCCCGTCGTCGTCACCGACAGCGCGGTGTCGGTCACTTCGAGGCCGGGATGGGAATCGAGGAGTTCGAGGAGAGCTGCCTTGCGGGCCGGTGTCAGTACGGCGCGAAGCTCCTCGGTCGCATCGGTGACGATCGTGAAGCGATCCTCGAACGCCCCACTGTCGGTGGTTGTTCCGTCGAGGTGGAAGCCGACACCGAGGGATCGGTACAGCACGGTCGTCTTCGTGAGGGTGTACCCGTTGACCCGTTCGGGGATCGTGGCCACCTCCACAGGCATGTTCTCGAGGGTGCCGTCAATCTTGGGTCCCGAGATCAGACCTCCACGGCTGTAGCGAAGACCGAGCTGTTCAGCATCGGCAGCCCAGGTGGTGTTGATGCGTCGTGAGTACATGAGGATGCCGCCAACGACGACACCGACCACGATGACCAGAAACGTGAGAGCGAGGAGCATCGGGCCAGTGTAGGTGGGAGCCTCGGCTGGAGGAAGCGTGCCCGGTCAGGCAGGGTCGTTCGCCTCGATGGGAAGCACTCGATCCTCGAAGTACGTGGCGAGGACCACGATCGTCCTGCTCCTTCCCGGGGCGTACCGCCGGATGTCCTCGAGGAGATCGCCGAGGTGGTCCGACGATCGTGCGCGTATCGTGAGGAGTAGATCGAACTCTCCCGTCACGGCGTGGCAGCTCTGAACATAGGGGACAGCAAGGAGCCCATCTGCGATCTCGGCGAGAGGACGGTCATCTGGTGCTTCGACTGAGACCACGGCGCTCACCGGGAGGCCGACAGCTACCCAGTCGATGTTGATGTGTGTTCCCGTGATGACGCCACGTTGTGTGAGACGGCGGACCCGTTGGTGCACGGTCGTCGTTGCGACGCCTGCGTCCTGTGCTATCCGGCTGTACGGCGTTCGTCCGTCCTCGACGAGATACGAGATGATTGTGCGATCGAGTTCATCCATGATGGATACTTTACACAAAAGTACCTAACAAGGTGTACAATATTCATATAGGAAGCGTCGATGATGCACATCGAGCAGATCGAAGGACGGTGAGTCATGAACCCCGATACAGCGTTGCAGCTGGTCCGCCTGCGACTTGCCACGGCTCAAGCTGCGCGCTCGCGCAAGGCCAGGAAGTAGCAGAGATCCTCTCATCGGAACGAGGGCACCGGAGACGGCGCCCTCGTCTCGCGTCTGAAGCGTGAGGGTCGCGGCGCGTGCGTCGTGGTACCCCGGTATCGTCGGTGCGTGGCTTACTCCCGCGACGACATCGACACCGTCCGTGACCGTACGGACCTCGTCGAGCTTGCATCCGAGATCACCAAGGTGAAGCGCTCGGGGCGCTCGACGATGGCAGTATGCCCTTTTCACTCAGAGAAGACACCGTCGCTGTCCATCGACGGGGCACGGGGGCTGTACCACTGTTTCGGATGTGGGAAGAGTGGGGACGTCTACCGCTGGGTCCAAGAGACCCAGGGCCTCGACTTCGCCGGCGCCGTTGAGTTCCTTGCTCGTCGTGCCGGTGTGACGCTCAAGATCGACCCGGAGGCAGCGAAACGACGTAGCCAGCGTGAGAGTCTCGTCGAGGCAACGGCAGCAGCGGTGTCGTTCTACACCGAGCGGTTGAAGTCAGCCCCCGACGCGGGAGCGGCTCGCAGCTATCTGCGCTCACGCGGCTACGACGGAGACGTCGTCGAGAAGTTCTCTCTCGGGTACTCGCCCGATGAGTGGGAGGCTCTCGTGGGGCATCTCCGAGACGTCGGGATCCGCGAGGACGTGATGCTCAAAGCGGGCCTCGCCTCGCGCAGCCAGCGCGGATCGCTGATCGACCGATTCCGTGGCCGCGTCATGTTCCCCATCTTCGACATCCGGGGAGACGCCGTGGGGTTCGGTGCCCGCATCCTCGAAGGCGACGGCCCGAAGTACCTCAACTCATCGGAGTCGCCGATCTATCACAAGTCCCGGTTGCTCTACGGTCTCAACTGGGCGAAGTCCGACATCGTGCGTGCCGATACGTCCGTTGTCGTCGAGGGGTACACCGACGTCATTGGAATGCACATCGCAGGGATGCCCACTGCCGTTGCAACGTGTGGCACTGCGCTGGGGGAGGAGCACCTCGATCTGTTGCGGCGCTTCTCTGAACGGGTCGTGTTCGCCTTCGACGCCGATGAGGCCGGTGCGGGTGCTGCGCTGCGTGGGTTCGATCGATCCGTGCCGGGGGATCTCGATCTTCGCGTCGCGGTCCTTCCCGAAGGAAAGGATCCGGCGGACGTGGTCGCCGACGGAGACATAGACAAGTTGAGGGATGCGGTCGCCGCCTCGATCCCGCTCATCCAGTTCAGGATCGATTCCGAACTCGCGCTGTTCGACCTTGACGAGCCCGAGGCACGGGCCCGGGCGGTCCGAGGCGCCGCCGCGGTGATCGCGATGCACCCGGACCCCGTGACCCGCCACGAGTACGCGGTGATGGTGTCCCGCAAGACGGGGGTCGATCTCGCATACGTGGAGCAGGCGATGCGTGCGAGCATTCGATCATCCGGTCGGACGGACGACGTGAGAGAGCCGCCACCCCAGGAGACCAGCACACCGGCGCCGGTCCGATCGCCGCTGTACCGCACCGAGCTCGAGCTGATACGGGTGATGCTGGCGAACGACGCACGGCTTGCAGATCTCGAGTTGACCGCGGATCTCTTTGCGAGTGACGAGACGGTAGACATGTTCTCTCGCGTGGCCAAGATGGCGGATGGGGTCCACCCTGGCAGCCCGCTCGAGCTCGGTGCCGCCATCGGTTCCGACGAATCGCGCATCGCAGCGAGGCTGCGGGAGCTGGCCCTCGATCAGCGCCCCCTTTCGGACCCTGCGGAGCTTGTTGCTAGGTTGGAGGTCGGTGAGATCGATGTGGAGATCGCATCGGTGAGGCGAAACCTCCAGTTGATCGACAGAGATGCCGATACACAGGGGTATTCGGAACTATGGCAGCGCTTGATAGCGTTAGAGCAGGACAAGAGGAATCGAAGGAGTGACCGATGACCGAAGAGGTCGAACAGGTCGTAAAGATGCTGACAGACCGCGGGCATCAACGCGGGTTCCTTCTCGTCCCTGAGATCCAGCAGGAACTCGAGGACGCCGATGCGCCCATCGACTCCTTCGAGATCGTCTTCACCGAGCTGATGGCTGCGGGTATCGACATCCGTGAGGACTCTGATAGCGCCCTCGCCGACACTGCGATCTCAGGCGATGAGCTCGTCCACGTCTCTGACCCGGTTCGCATGTACCTCCAGGAGATCGGTCGGTATCCGCTGCTCACGACCCAGCAAGAGGTCGAGCTTGCTATGCAGGTCGAAGCAGGGATACGGGCAGAGGAACGACTCGACGAGAACGTGCCACGCACCGCTGCCGAGCGCATCATCCTCGAGCGTCAGGCACGGATCGCCGATCGGGCCCGCAAGCAGCTCGTGATCTCGAACCTTCGCCTCGTCGTCTCGATCGCCAAGAAGTACGTCGGGCGTGGTCTCGGTCTCCTCGATCTCATCCAGGAGGGCAACCTCGGGCTCATCAGGGCGGTCGAGAAGTTCGACTACCGCAAGGGTTTCAAGTTCTCAACGTACGCGACGTGGTGGATCCGCCAGGCCGTCACGAGGGCCCTCGCAGATCAGGCCAGGACCATCCGTGTCCCGGTGCACATGGTCGAGACGATCAACAAGCTCGCCATGGTGCAACGGATGCTCCATCAGGACCTCGGGCGTGAACCTACGATCGCAGAGATCGCTACCGAGCTCGACATCGAGTCCGGCAAGGTCACTGAGCTACGCCGCATCGCCCAGGACCCGTTGTCGCTCGAGACACCGATCGGTGAGGAGGACGATGCGACCATCGGCGACGTCGTGCCCGACCTTGGCGCAGACGTCCCGGTCGAGGAGGCGTCGTTCCGGCTGCTCCAGGAGTACCTCTCGCTCGCTCTCGAGTCGTTGAACGATCGGGAGCGTCAGGTCCTCATCATGAGATTCGGCCTGCACGACGGGCATGTTCGCACGCTCGAACAGGTCGGGACGCACTTCAGCGTGACGCGTGAACGCATTCGCCAGATCGAGAACAAGGCGCTTGCGAAACTCAGACAACCGGCACGCGCGAAGCAGCTCGACGGTTATCTCGAGAGCGGCTGATCAGCGAGCAGCGCGCTCGCGGATCGTGCTCGCAGTTCCCACGAGGGTGTTCCCTGCGGCTGCACGGGTCTTGCGTGTGGAGCGTTCGGCGATGTCGGCCGCTTGTTGGACCTGTTCGTTGGAGCGGATCTTGTTGAACGTTGCGACAAGCTGGTCGTAGCGTTCACGCCCGGCACGGGCTCCGATGAGGAACCCGGTGACGAGACCGATGATGAGACCGAGGCGAAACTTCATGTAGCGATTGTGCCACATCGTGAGACGCAACACGCCGGGCGCCCAGCGGTAACCTCTCGGTCATGGAGTACCGCCACACTCAGACCGCGTTTCAATCCGTGATACTCACCGTCGGTCTGATGCTGGTACTGGTCACCGTGTTCGTTCCCGACCTAGATGAAGAAGGACTACTCGTTCCGATCGCGATCTTCCTCGTTGCAACCGCGGCGATCACGCTCGCGTTCAGCCGACTCACGGTGACTGTCGACACCAGTGAAGTCGCTACAGCGTTCGGCATCGGGTGGCCAAAACACACCGAGGAGATCGCCGAGATCGTCGCGGTCCGTACGGTGCGCAACAAGTGGATCTATGGATGGGGGATCCGCAGACTCCCGGGCGGCTGGATGTACAACGTGTGGGGTCTCGACGCCGTCCAGCTCGATCTGTCGTCTGGTAAGACGTTCCGCATCGGGACGGATGACCCCGAGGGCCTCCTTGCTGCGCTCACGCTGTCGATCTCGCCGAAGTAGGCCGTATCCAGCAGGGCGTCCACAAGGGGTTGGACGGCCGCGGTGGTATCCTCCGGGCCGTTCACCATCGTGTTGAACACCTTCCGGGGTAGCTCAGTTGGCAGAGCAACGGACTGTTAATCCGTTTGTCGTGGGTTCAAGTCCCACCCCCGGAGCCGAGAG
>CAYLVM010000108.1:0-8391 GCA_964387145.1 uncultured Acidimicrobiaceae bacterium | reverse complement strand
AGAAGTCCGAAGACGGTTTCGACCTCGTGGATCGAGGCTGAAGGGGGGACGGCAGGAAGCGGAAGCCTGAATACAGATTCGCGCTGCTGAATCAAGGCTACGGAGAGATATCGATGGTCTGGACGTCATCGTCTCCGTCGAGCTTCCCGTAGACGGGGCCGTCATCTCCGGCCTCGATCAGCCGCTCATCGGGGGTCATCACCTCGGACAGCCCATCTCCGAAGGAGGACCGCTCGGAGAGCAGATCGGATCCGTGGGCGATCACACCACGGCCGTACCTTCTTCGCAGTTCATCAACAGAGTCGTCGAGCGCCTCATACTCGAGTTCCTTGGGTGTCCCGCCCGACGTTGCACCATCGACACCGAACGCGAGTTGATGCGGCTCATCGATTCCAAGGCCTGACGTCGAAACACCGACGAGCGAGATCTCGTACTTGGGGTACTCGTCGAGGACCTTCCTCGCGAGTAGCGTCGCGATGTCGACGATCGGTTGTGTCGCTGCTGTCGGGGTCGCCAACGTGGCGGATCGGGTCACCGCAGACAGGTCGCCGAACCGGATACGGACCGTCACCGTCCTCGCTGACATGGCCTTCTTCCTCAGTCGAGCCGCGACACGATCGGTGAGTCGGTGGAGGATGGGGACGAGCTCCTCGAGACTCCTGCGTTGTGAACGCACGGCACTCTGGGCACCTACCGACTTGGCCTTCCGTGATCGTTCCACGCCCCGTGGATCCTGGTTGTGGGCAAGCGCACCGAGGTGTGAGGCTGCACCGGACCCCAGCATCGCAACAAGTGACTCGTGGGGCGTGTTCGCGATGTCCCCGATCGTCTCGATACCGAGTTCGTTCAGTCTCCGTTTCGTCACCGGCCCCACGCCCCAGAGAGCCGACACGGGAAGCGGGTGGAGGAAGGCGAGTTCCTCGCCCGGTTCTATGACGATGACACCATCGGGTTTGGCAACCTGAGATGCGATCTTGGACAGGAACTTCCTTGTGGAAGCACCCACCGAGACTGTGAGACCGGTGTCGGTACGCACGTCGGATCGGATCTGCTCGGCGATCTCACCGGGTGAACCGAACAGGTGGATCGAGCCCGTGATATCGAGGAACGCCTCGTCGATCGACAGCGGTTCGACCCTGGGTGTGTACGACTCGAACACGCCGAACACCTTCCTCGAGTAGGCACTGTACGCACCGAAGGTTCCGTCGACCTCGATCAGGTGCGGGCACCGGGCACGGGCATCCACCATCCGCATGCCACCGCGCACACCGAAGGCACGCGCCTCGTAAGTACACGACAACACGACGCCGGTTCCAACAGCGACGGGCTTGCCTTCGAGTGATGGGTTCTCGAGGACCGCAACCGCTGCGTAGAAGGCATCGAGGTCCGCATGCAGGATCCCGGGTACGTTCATGCGTACAGTCTCCCAGGCTCATGCAACGACACGTACGGAGAGCCAGCGAATCGGAGGCATACCGTGGACCGCATCAGGGATCGTCAGCAACGCCCTGATCCACCGAGCAGCATCGAGCCACTCTCTCAAGGGAAAAGGAAGCCACGATGCCCAACAAACTGGCTCTGCCCACGCGCGTCAACGACATCGACACCGAACTCCAATCGCTCGAGTTCATGAAACGATCACTCGAGAGCCTCCAAGCGGTCCGCGGGTCCCTTGGGGAGGCATCCGAGGTTCTCGACCAGATGAGACCGACCTCACGGGTGACACGCTCTCCGTCAAGGACTTCGTCGACCTCGGCCTGGACGCTGAGGGAAACTTCACCGTGTCGCTCAACACCGACAAGATCGACCTGACCGAGTTCCCTGCAGACCTCGTCTCCCAGGCTGTCGAGACGCAGAAAGCGCTCGAAGAGCTGCTGAACCCCTTCGTAGAGTCACAGTCCACGTTGCTGAGCTCGCTCGAGAAGATCCAGTCCGGTCTCACAGAGGGTTCGAAGAAGTTCAGCGAGGTCGCCGACGCCATCAAGCGCGTCCAGCAGACCTGGGACCTCTTCGACGCTGCAATGGAAGACACCCTCAGTAGCGATCAACTGATCGAAGCGTTCGACAAGTACTTCTCCGGAATGCTCGATGTCCTTGCCGACACCGTGGGAAAGGTCCCGGGTCTTGGTGCGTTCCTCCAGGCGTACGCCACAGCCATTCACAACATCGTCCCGACCTTGAAGTCCATCAGCGCAGCAACGCTCGCCAAGAACGAGAGCATTGCCAACGTCTGCAACCAGCCCACAGAGACAACGACAACATCGGCTGCATCGCCCTCCGACATCGTGAGTGAGCAGATCGCGTCACTCGACTCCCGGATCGAAGCTCTCGACGAAGAGCGCTGGAACCTGCTCGACGAGGTGCAGAAAGAAGCAGCCAAGAACGCCAAGACAACACGCCTGATCGGTGACAACCTGCGGACCCAATCCACACTGCGTGCCCAACGCATCGTCGAGCTCGAGAACCTCGTCCTCACGAACAGCCACGGACTCGCAAAGATCACGATCGCAGTCGGAGCGGGCATCGCCGCTGTTGCTATCTTCGGTGCGTTCCTGTTCACGTCTGGTGGCAACGAGTGTTCTACGACCGGTGCACTGACAGCAGCAGGCGTGCACATCACTGCATCGAGTGATCCATGCCCGCAAGATGATGCCGATCTGGTATCAGTGACCGACGACACCATCGGGGACGATCCGATCGACGAGAGTCCCGTGTCGGTGACCGACGACACCATTGGGGAGGAACTCAACTGGGGCGACGAAGAGATTCAGGTCGAAGAGAGGGAACCCGTCTTCGCTCCTTTTGCGGGCGATCTCGAAGCGGGCCTCGTCCTGGCCGGAGCCACTTCATTCAAGTGGCTCGTCGAAACCGTCGACGACAACGCCTACACAATGAGCGGCACCGGTGGCCCTGTTGTCATCGACCCACCGGGAGACCAGATCTACTCGGATCCCAGCGTCAGGCCGTTCATGCGCGCAGCCGCCGCAGACATCCTCGTGACGCAACGACTCACGCTGGAGGCAGCCTGGGCTCTGATCGAAACACCGCTCGTCCCAGATGGAGACTTCGGATGCGACCGCGCCGATGAACTCGTGATCGTTGTGTGTCCAGACAGTGACCTACCGTTCCCCGACGAACCGGCAGCATGGGTCTTTGTCGGGATGAACGCGTCGATCCCCGCTGTAGAAGGGGGCCCCGGCGAGTTCATCTACTCCTACGTCCTGGATGCCGACGGTGATCCAGCGAACGACTGGCAGACACAGGGACCGTATACGTGGGACTTCTATCAGGGAACCGACACGTGGTTCGAGCTCATCCGGGGTGCCGAGGATGGTGAGTGGCGGGCAACAGCGTCACGGGTGACCGCCGACCAGCAGATCGAACCGATCGACCTACCGTTCCGGGTGATCATCTGGGACAACATCATCTGGTGGTGGGTACCGGAGTCTTCAGCGCCGACAGATGCACCGTTCCGCGTGTCGGCCTTTGCTCATGACGGCACGTACAGCCCGCGTTCATCCAGCGGCGACGTTCCCGGCGCCAACCCCACGGAGGGTCTCCTCCCCTGAGGCACATCACCGTAACCGGCTCACGCGAGCAAGCCGCCGTGATGCTGTGTCGTCGCCAAACGTCCACCTGCAAGCCGTAACATGAGGGGTTCATGGACAAGCTGAGCGACCTTCCTGCGATCACGGCCCTGGTGAACACCGTCGCCGGGCGGTTCGACCTGCCTGTCCCGATCCTCACCCACGCCTGTCAGATGGCCGTCGACGAGACACGGACGGCTATCCGTACAGGCGGCGATGCCGATCCTGAGGAGATCGCTGTACGGCTCCTCGATGACATCTCGGCTGCCCGTCCCCGACAGGTCATCAATGCCACCGGTGTGCTCCTCCACACGAATCTCGGCCGGGCACCACTCGAACGTGCAGTGTCGCAGCGTTCGGCCACGATCCACAGTTCGGCGAGCAACGTCGAGGTCGACATCAGAACCGGGCGACGGTCCAAGCGTCACGACTACCTCGGGACACTCCTGCCTCTCGTCACCGGTGCCGAGGCGGGCTTTGCAGTCAACAACAACGCCGGTGCCCTTCTCCTCGCACTTGCCAGTGTCGCCGGGTCTGGTGGAAGCGTCGCCGTCAGCCGCGGTGAACTCATCGAGATCGGCGGGTCGTTCCGCCTCCCCGACCTCATGGCCGCAAGCGGGGCACACCTCGTCGAGGTCGGAACGACGAACCGCACCCGCGCGACCGACTACGCAGCGGTGGCAGGCCGGGTCGACGCGATCTTGAAGGTCCATCCTTCCAACTACCGGATCGATGGCTTTCAGCAAGAAGCGACCTATCGAGAGCTGGCGGCCATCGCCGCATCGTCAGGTATTCCGCTGATCGCCGACGTTGGATCCGGCCTCATCGATGAGATGGCGCCGTGGCTTGGCGACGGCGACCGGTCATGGCTCGCAGATGAGCCCGGCGTCATCCAGACCATCGCCGCAGGTGCCGACCTCGTGCTGTTCTCCGGGGACAAGCTGCTCGGTGGCCCCCAGTGCGGCATCATCGTCGGATCCGGGGCTGCTGTGAAGGCGGCGATGAAACACCCCATTGCAAGGGCAGTCAGGCTCGACGGCGGCTCCATCGCCGCCGTTGCCGACACGTTCGAGATGTACGCCGACCAACGTGTTCTCGACATCCCGTTCTGGCGGATGGCCGCAGCCGACACCGAGACGATCGAGGATCGCTGCAACCGTGTCATCTCCGGCCTCGACGGCGACGTCGCCGTCGTGGCCGTCGACTCCGTACCGGGTGCGGGATCTGTTCCCGGAACGACGATCCCGTCGCGAGCGATCGAGATCCACGGTGATGCCGACGCCGCCTGGGCGGCTCTTGCCGCTGCCCCCGTTCCGATCATCGCCACGAGACGCCGAGGATCGGTGTTCATCGACCTGCGCAGTGTCCTCCCACGGGACGACGCGGCGATCCGCGAAGCCGTGGCTGGGTTCCTCTCCTGACATGCCCATCATCGCGACTGCAGGCCATGTCGATCACGGAAAGTCCACTCTCGTCGAAGCGCTCACGGGCACAGACCCCGACCGCTGGGCTGAAGAGAAACAACGTGGCCTGACGATCGACCTGGGTTTCGCCTGGACTGACATCGGCGGTCGGACCGTCGGGTTCGTCGATGTCCCCGGACACGAGCGGTTCATCAAGAACATGCTTGCCGGCGTCGGTGCCGTCGACTGCGCCCTGCTGGTCGTCGCCGCCGACAGCGGTTGGATGCCACAAACCGAGGAGCACGCCTCCGTCTTGAGTCTGCTCGAAACACGTGCAGGTGTGATCGCATTGACCCGGATCGACCTGACAGACGAGGACACCATCGAGTTGGCAACGCTCGAGATCCTCGAAGAGATCGACGGTACGCCACTCGCCGACTGGCCCGTCGTCCCCGTCTCAGCGATCACCGGTGAAGGTATCGACATCCTGAGGCAGCACCTCGCGGACAGGACCGGGGACTCGCAGGACACCAACGTGCCGTTCCGGATGTGGATCGACCGATCCTTCACGATTCAAGGTTCGGGTCTCGTCGTCACGGGATCGGTCGCTGCTGGATCGATCCGGGTCGGTGATCCCGTCGTCGTACTCCCGGTGGGACATGAGAGCCGCACACGAGGACTCCACCGCCACGATCAGGCCATCGACACGGCATACGCGGGAGATCGGACCGCCGTGAACCTCGTCACCGGCACCACCAACGACATCTACCGCGGCCATCTCCTGGCTACCCCGGGATCTGTAGCGGTCACATCGGCGTTCCTCGGGACCGTGCTCCCTGCTCGAGCGTTCGACGAGATTCCCAAACGCGGGGCGTTTCACGTACACCTCGGAACCGCCGACACAGCAGCAACGATCCGACGCATCCCCGGGACCGATGGCTTCATGATCAGGACGGCCGACCCGGTTCCGATGACCGTTGGAGACAGGTTCATCATCAGAGACACGGGGAGGAAAGCGGTTGTCGGTGGCGGTCGAGTCCTCGACTCCCATCCTTCGTCCCACGCCAAGCCCGCCGACGTCACCGCGCTGGCACGGGTCGTCGATGCATCCCCAGACGATCAGGCCAACGCTCTCCTCGAACGGCGAGGTACAGCCCGAGCGGATGAGCTCAGCCTCAGCACCGGAGGCGGAGTAGCAACGAACGGGATCCGGGCGGGCACCTTCCTCATCAGCGCGTCGAGAGCTACCGAGATCGCTCGAGACATGACCGAGATCATCGAGAGGTACCACGTCGACTACCCGCTCCGACCCGGCATCGGACGGTCCGAACTCGCCAGCAGGATCCGTATCGACGACGACGTTGTCTCCGCCGTCATCAGGAACGACGACACGTTCGCTATCGATGAGGGTGCGGTGCACCTCAGCGGCTTCACCAACCGGTTCGGCGATGCTGAGGAGTCGGCGTGGTCCAGCGTGGGTTCGATGCTCGAGGAGTCCTTCGACGTTCCTCGCCTGGGATCACTCGACCTGCCACCCGAACTTCTCCACGCCGTTATGCGGCGCGGCGACCTCGTTCAGATCGACGACGACCTCGCATTCACGAAACAGCAGATCGCGGCGATCGTCCAGGATGTGGACGAACTTCCAGACGGCTTCACGGTGTCGGCGTTCAAGGACCACTTCGGGATGACACGCCGCCAGGCGATCCCAACGCTCGAATGGCTGGATCGGACCGGGGTGACGAGACGTTCGGGCGACGGCAGGTCCGCTAGGCGCTGACCCGTGTGAGCGT
Organism: uncultured Acidimicrobiaceae bacterium; assembly: GCA_964387145.1. GTDB lineage: Bacteria > Actinomycetota > Acidimicrobiia > Spongiisociales > UBA5794 > JAMBLL01. The sequence continues at coordinate 1,608 of CAYLVM010000108.1, read as the reverse complement.
GTGGCGGCGCTCCGTCTCGGTGAGCCCTCCCCAGATGCCGTACGGCTCCTTGATCGAGAGAGCGTACTCACGGCACTCACCCTGCACCGGACAGACCTGACACACTGCCTTGGCCCTCATCTCCCTGCGCTCACGCTCATCTTTTCGCTCCTGCGTGCTCGGCGGGAAGAAGAGGTGAGAGTGATTCCCGCTGCAAAGTGCGGTCGGCTGCCAGGAACGATCAGATGACATCACAGGGTCCTCTTTCCTACGTCAGGGGCGTACTCTCGTGTGACGAAAGGTGGCGCCACACACCCTCACGAAACTAGTCACCGAACCACCCTCCTGACAAGAGAAATTTCGCGAGAGTCAAGAAGATTCTTCGCGACCTCGTCCTACGACCGGATCGACTTCGAGAAGTAAACCGGTGATCCCGACGATCTCCACCGGGCTCCCTGCAACGAGAACAACCCCCCGATCGGCAGTGGCGCGCCACCGGGCACCATCGACCATCACGACTCCGAGTGGATCCATGTCACTGACGGCGACACCGCGGCGTCCATAGAGCTCCTCCCTACCAACCGTCGGCGTGGCGAACCGTCCGCGTACCACGGTGGTGAGCGCGTACCAGATGAAGACGACGCTGCCTGCAACGGCAAAGAGAACCATCCACGTCGCCGGCGGATACTGGGGCCTTGTGGTTGTGAAGGTCAGGCCGGCGACTACGAGCAGCACCGTTCCGACGATCGCTCGCCAATCGGTTCTGTTCTGCGCGAACCCCCATACCAGAAGCACCAGCGCCACGACGATCATGGCGATCGCAGGCCACCATATGGGAAGCGTTGCAAGGCCATACCCGGCGAGGATGGTCGAGAGAGATGCAACGGACGCCATGAGCCCACCACCGACCGCAAAGAACTCGAAGGCGGCGAAGGCCACACCGAACAGCAGAAAAAGGAACGCCGTCTCCGGCCGGGCACCGAGACGGAGGAACCTGTCGAGAAGCCCCGCCTTGATGAACTTGACCGGGCGAGAGGACATGAGTACTTCCTGACCGTCGATCGTCTCGACACGCGCCGTCGACAGGTCAAACGAGACGTCACCCCTCGAGACGACTTCCCCGTCGAGGGAGATGATCAACTGACCGAGCGCGGGCTCGAGTCTGTCGACGAAGCCGTAGATCGATGGGTCCTGCGGGGTCACCGTACGCTTCGTGTCATCGAGTTCATCGACCACGACGGCGAGGCGATCAAGGTCGTCTCTCGCACGAACCGATGGAGGCTCGGCCTCCCCCCGGTGAACGGCCGGGCTCAAGTAACCGATCTCGGCGCCGGGAGCAGCCGTGCGGATGTCACTCTGGTTCACGAGGTACGCTGCGCCGCCGAACGCAACGGCAGGACTCGGTCCGACCCATGCAACGACCGGCGCCCCGGCATTGGCGACGGCTTCGAACAGTCCCGTGAGGTCTCCCGACGATGCACCGGGGCTATCGATCTTGAGGATGAAGACGTGGGCCTGCTCGGTAGTGATGGCCTCCGTGACGTAGTCGATCGACCGCTGGTCCAACGGATCCCCCACCTCGATGACGACCACAGGGTCATCCCCCGATGTCTGGGCAAATGACACACC
>CAYLVM010000107.1:0-8521 GCA_964387145.1 uncultured Acidimicrobiaceae bacterium | reverse complement strand
TGGTACTTGGAGGATGCGCGGAGAGAGGGGACATCCATTCTCTGTTTGCCGTCTAGCGACGTCTCACAGGCACCCAGAAACAGTCGGGATTTCCGACTGTGAACTGTGATCTGCGAACTGTCAACTCACCGACCGTTTTCTATCCGCTGATCCCCTTGGTACTTGGTGGTTGGTCCTCGGCTACTCTCGCGCTTGCTGGCACACCAATAGCGGAGGGTTCTCGTGGAAGTCGAGATCGGCATTGCAAAATCAGGCCGTCGAGCCTGGGGTTTCGACGACATAGCGATCGTCCCATCGAGGCGAACGAGAGATCCCGAGGACGTCGATCTTTCGTGGGAACTCGACGCGTTCACTTTCGGCTTGCCGATGATGGCCTCCGGCATGGACTCGGCCGTGACCCCGAGAACTGCGATCGAGATCGGGCGCCTCGGTGGTCTTGCTTGCTTGAACCTCGAGGGCCTGTGGACGAGGTATGAGGATCCGATCCCTGTATATGAGGAGATCGCGTCCCTCGACCCTGAGAAAGCGACGCGGCGCATGCAGGAGCTCTACGCGGCCCCGGTGATTCCCGAGTTGATCACCCAACGCGTCAGGGAGATCAAGGATGGGGGAGTCGTAGCGTGCGGCAGCCTCACGCCACAGACGGTCGGTACGTACATCGAGTACGCCAAGGCGGGCGGTCTCGACATCCTGGTCATCCAGGGAACCGTCGTCTCGGCAGAGCACGTGTCGTCACGAGAGGAGCCGCTCGATCTGTACAAGTTCATTCGAGAGGTCGAGATGCCTGTCATCGTGGGCGGTTGCGCCTCCTTCTCAGGGGCGTTGCACCTCATGAGAACGGGAGCGGTCGGCGTGCTCGTCGGTGTCGGACCGGGCGCTGCTTGTACAACGCGTGGCGTGCTGGGGATCGGTGTGCCACAGGCCACCGCGATCGCCGATGCCGCGGGGGCCAGGACCGCCTATCTCGAAGAGACCGGACGGTACGTCCACGTCATTGCAGACGGCGGTATGAGCACCGGCGGTGACGTTTCCAAGGCGATCGCATGCGGTGCCGACGCAGTCATGCTCGGCTCGCCCATCGCTGCAGCCTCGGAGTCACCATCTGGCGGGTATCACTGGGGGATGGCAACGTTCCATCCCACGCTGCCGCGTGGATCCCGTGTCCGGACGGGGACACTCGGAACGATCGAAGAGATCCTCCTCGGCCCTGCACATGAGAACGACGGGAGACGCAACCTGTTCGGTGGACTGCGCGGATCGATGGCCACGACGGGGTACGCAACGGTCAAGGAGTTCCAGAAGGCCGAAGTCATGGTCGCGCCGGCTCTCCAGACGGAAGGCAAGCAGCTCCAGCGATCTCAGGGAGTGGGGATGGGCTGATGGCGGCCCCTGTCGCTACCGGCCAGGCATCTCACGGGGACTTCGACAGGGTTCTCGTCATCGACTTCGGAGCCCAGTACGCGCAACTGATCGCGCGCCGTGTTCGTGAGGCGAGGGTGTTCTCTGAGATCGTTCCTCGCGACATCACTGCACAAGAGGTGGTCGCCAAGGCTCCAGCCGGGATCATTCTGTCCGGGGGGCCCGCATCCGTTCACGCACAGGATGCGTACGGTATCGACGAGGCGATCCTCGAACTTGGCATCCCGGTTCTCGGCATCTGCTACGGCCATCAACTGCTGGCAACGACGCTGGGCGGCACCGTTGCAGCGACGGGGACATCCGAGTTCGGGCCCGCCACCATGACCGTATCTGAGACGGTGGGGCTGTTCAGCGGGCAGCCGGAGCGCCAACAGGTGTGGATGAGTCACAACGATGCGGTGTCGATCCCCCCGGCGGGGTTCGTTGTCACGGCGAGCACCCCCGACGCTCCGGTGGCGGCGATGGAGGACCTCGAACGCAAGATGTACGGTGTCCAGTTCCATCCAGAGGTCAAACACACGGACCATGGCCAGGATATCCTCGAGTACTTCCTGTGGAAGGTCTGTGGCGCCCGCCCCACCTGGACGCACACGGGCATCATCGAGCAATCGATCGACGCTATCCGTTCATCCGTCGGTGCCGGAGTCGCGATCTGCGGGTTGAGTGGTGGTGTCGATTCATCTGTTGCTGCAGCACTCGTGCACAAGGCCATCGGCGATCAACTCGTGTGCGTGTTCGTCGACCACGGGCTGATGCGCCATCGCGAAGGGGAACAGGTCGAAGCGACGTTCCGTGACCACTTCAAGATGAACCTCATCTCCATCGACGCCGAGGACAGGTTCCTCGGCGCACTCGCAGGCGTCTCAGATCCCGAAGAGAAGCGCAAGATCATCGGAGAGACCTTTATCCGGGTGTTCGAAGAGGTAGCTGCTGGAATCGACGGTGCTCACTACCTCGTGCAAGGCACGCTGTACCCCGACGTCATCGAGTCCGGGACGAAGGATGCTGCCAAGATCAAGAGCCACCACAACGTGGGTGGGCTCCCCGAGGACATGGACTTCGAGCTGATCGAGCCTCTCCGGGACCTCTTCAAGGACGAGGTACGCGCCGTCGGTGAGGAGCTCGGTCTGCCGGACGAGATCGTTTGGCGCCAACCGTTTCCCGGCCCCGGGCTTGCCGTGCGCATCATCGGGGACATCACCAGAGAGCGCCTCGACATCCTGCGTGCTGCCGACGTCATCGTTCTCGAGGAGATCCGCAAGGCGGGCCTCTATGACGATATCTGGCAGGCGTTCGGTGTCCTGCCGACCATCAAGAGCGTCGGCGTCCAGGGGGACAGCCGGACGTACGCCTACCCGTTGATCGTGCGAGCCGTGACCTCGGATGACGCGATGACCGCGGACTGGGCCCGGTTGCCCTATGAGGTGCTGTCGGCCATCTCGTCTCGGGTCATCAACGAGGTAGCGGGGATCAACCGCGTCGCCTACGACATATCGTCGAAACCCCCCGCCACCATCGAGTGGGAGTAGCGTCGCCTCCGGCGGCGCTGTACCTGGTACCTGGCACTTGGAAGATCAGCGAATAGGTGAACGCGGTCGGTGGGTTTGCAGCTCACAGTCGCAAACCCAGGCTGATTCTGGATACTTGTGCTTCGTCGGTAGACGGTGAACGGTAAACGGTGAACGACTGCTCCCTATCCGCGCGTTTTCCAAGTACCAAGTACCGAGTACCAGGTACCCGCAGAGCGCACTAGTCATACCCCTCAAGGATGGGCGCGAGTCGTCCGATATCGCAGTGGTGGAAACATCCTCTTCCCCCATGGTGCAATGATGGACTGGCAGAACGATCCCGAGCTCGAGAAGCTCTTCAAAGACGAACTCGATGAGCGCGCACAGAGCCTGATCGAAGGCGCACAGGCAATGCTCGATGGCAAGATAACCCTGGAACTCGCTGGTCGGATGCTCCGTGAAGGTCACACCATCAAGGGCACCGGGCGGGTCATGGGATACGAGGGTATCGCCAGAGGTGGCGAGACCTGTGAGATCATCTGGCGCTGGATCCAGCAAGGGGAGATCGAGACATCCTCGATGTTGGCTCGTACGCTCACGCTCCTCGCAGAAGCGATCCCGGACGCACTCGGCGGAGATGCCGAGCCTGTGTCGATGGCGATCGACACGGTTCGGGCGCTCGTCACCGATGAAGACAAACTTCGAGAACTTCCCGAGCCGTTCGGTCAGGATGCCGAAGCCGTCGACGAAGCCCACCTGAACGTGGCCGAGGACTCTGGTGATGCTGGAGAGTCCGATGCACACGATGACGAGGAGGCTGGGGAGCAGCCGGAGCCGGCCGCCGAGACCGACGAGGACGCCGTGGATGCGACGCCGGTCGAAGACGACCTCAGCGAGGAGCCTGAGTCCGTCGAGGAGCCAATCGATCTGGTGGAACCCGAAGAGGTCGATCCAGCGATCATCGCCGCTATCGATGCGATCGAGGAGGAGATCACCGATGGACGGCCGATCGAGGACGATACGACCCTCCCGGACAGCCGGCAGGCCGGACCGGTCGCCGTCGTCGATGACACGCCACACGAACATGGAGCCGTGGACGACGGGGACGTAGCGGATGATGACGACGAAGCCCTCGTGTTCGAACCCGGCCCCGACGGTCGACTGCCAACTCCGGTGATCACCTACGAGATTGTTCGCAGTGCCTTCGACGACGTCGACCCCGTCTGCGTCGATGGTGAACCGACCGTCCCCGAGATGCTCGCTGAACCGCCGAGTCTGGTGGTCGTCGAGGAGGAGCGGTCGATCCTCGATCCTGAGTCCATCGACTCGTACGACATGGGAGGTCTGGTCGGCGCGGTCGAGGCATGGGCAGCCGAAGAGTCGGTACCGGTCAACGCCGGGCGCCTCTTCCGCATGATCAACGACGTTGCTGCTCTGCGCATCGACTTCCAAGGTACGGTTCGTCAAGCCGAGCAAGTTCTTCGAAGTGCCGACGGCGTTTCGGCTGCTGCCGTCGAGGGAGCACTCGAGTCGCTCGAGAACGTCCGGAGGGCGACGGATCGGCTGGAGAACGCGGCTCTCGGACTCACAATGGTGTCCCTGTCGAACATCACCTCGACACTTCCGCAACTCGCCCGCTATCTCTCGAAGCGGGTGAACCGTGACATCGAGCTGGTGATCGAAGGTGGAGATACACCCGTCGACCGTCAGATGGTAGATCGTGTCGGAGAGGTCATCCGTCACCTCGTCGTGAACGCTCTTGCGCACGGCATCGAGGACCGCGAGACACGGATAGCTCGGGGAAAGTCGGAACTCGGCACCGTCAAGCTGACGATGTCGCGCAACGATCAGCATCTCCAGATCGTCGTTTCCGATGACGGCACCGGTATCGACTGGTCCAGAGTTCGCGAGATCGCGCTTCAGAGGGAGCTCATCGGAGATGATCCATCCTCTGAGCAGCTTCGGTCCGTCCTGTTTTCTGAAGGCTTCTCCACGGACCCGGGAGCATCGGAGTTCACCGGGGAGGGCGACGGACTCTCGAGGGTGACGTCCATCGTCGAAGAGGTGTTCGGGACGATGACGATGGAGACCGCTCCGGGTCGAGGCACAACGTTCGTGATCACGCTTCCAGCGCACCGTGCACTTCAACGAGCCCAGATCTTCACCGCCGGTGGCCACTCGTGGGGCCTTCCCGAGTCGTCGGTCCTCGCGATTCTCAGGATCCAGGACATAGCGATCTCGGTCACAGAACATGGAAGTACCATCGGATACGGGACCGAGACCGTTCCGTACTCGTCTTTCGCCGCTGTAGCCAGCCTCGACGTCGAGGGACTCCCGTCTCAGGTCGTCGTGATACAGAGTCCGACCGGCCCGATCGCGCTTGCAGTCGACGACGTTATGGACCTTCATGAGGTCGTCACGAAGGACCTTGGCCCGCTTCTCAGCGGTACGTCGGTGGTGTCGGGTGTGGCACTCCTCGGTGCCGAGGAGACGGTCATGCTGGTCGATCCGGGGAGGCTTGCCGACAACCTGCGTGATCTCGAGGTGAGGCCAGCAGGCCCGATCCACACGGTCCTGGTGGTCGATGACAGTCAGGGTGTGCGACAGGTCGTGTCGGGCGTGCTCGCCTCCCACGGCTTCTCCACCGTTGCAGCGGGAAGCGTGTCGGATGCCCTTGCCGCCCTTGCACGCAACGACATCGATGCGCTCGTCGTGGACTTCTCCATGCCGCGAGCAGACGGTGTTGCTCTCGTGCACATGGTGCGTCAGCGCTACGGCGACGTTCCGGTCGTCATGCTCTCGGGCGTCGCCTCGAAGGAGGATCGTGCACGCGCCGAGCGCGCAGGTGTGCACGCGTTCTTCGACAAGGCGGACTTCGCCAAGGGAGCACTCGTCGACAAGCTGCGGGAGTTGATCGACGGACATACGCGCGCCAAGGAAGCCGAGATCGCTTCCTGACGGTGGGGCAGCGTTCCTGTTCCACGATCGGATCTCTGCGTAAGATGGCTCCCGGTCAAGTGAAGGAGCATGATGTCCACGATCGTTTCTCTGCTCGTTGTCTTTGTGATCATCGCCGTGGCGTGGTGGATGTTCAAGAAGGTTCTTCACCTCGGTTTCATCGCCCTGATCGGTCTGGTGCTCCTGTTCAGTTGGTGGTGGTTCTTCGTCAAGTAGTTCCGGCCCTCCAGTCTGGAAGGGTCGAGCTACACGCGTGTGATTCGGAGACGGAGGCTCGGTACACTCGCTCCGATGCCTGAGTCTCCCCTCTTCGAATACCTCAACCCGTCCCAGCGCGAGGCCGTTGCAGCGACGGAGGGCCCGGTGCTCGTCGTGGCCGGCGCAGGGTCGGGAAAGACCCGTGTCCTGACGTACCGGATCGCCCACCTCGTCCGGGATCTCGGTGTGTCTCCATACGAGATCCTCGCCATCACCTTCACGAACAAGGCGGCCGGGGAGATGAAGGAACGCGTCGAAGGTCTCGTGGGGCGTGTCGGTTACGGGATGTGGGTCTCGACCTTCCACTCGGCCTGTGTGAGGATCCTGCGTCAGGAGATCACCAGGCTCGGGTACCGGTCATCGTTCTCGATCTACGACGACGGCGACGCGACCCGGTTGATCACCATGTGCATCAAGGACCTCGATTTCGACTCCAAACGGTTCCCGCCCCGACAGATCAAGGCAGCGATCTCGAAGGCGAAGAACGAACTCGTCGATTACGAGAGCTTCGCAGCACAGGACTCCGGGTACTACCACGAGCGGGTCGCCGACATCTACCGCCTATACCAGCAGCGGCTTGTGGAGGCCTCTGCGGTCGACTTCGACGACATCCTCAAGCTCACCGTCGAGCTGTTCCAGGTCTTCCCCGACGTGCTCGAGCAGTGGCAGCGAAGGTTCCGCTACATCCTCGTGGACGAGTATCAGGACACGAACAAGGCCCAGTACATGATCGTGAAGATGCTCGGTGCTGTGCATCGCAATATCTGTGTCGTTGGGGACTCGGATCAGTCGATCTACGCATTTCGTGGCGCCGACCTGCGAAACATCCTGGGGTTCGAGAAGGACTACCCCGATGCCAAGATCGTCATGCTCGAACAGAACTACCGATCCACGCAGACGATCCTCGATGCAGCGAACGCGGTCATTGCAAACAACGCCGGGCGGAAGCCGAAGCGCCTGTGGACCGATGAGGGGGCCGGTGACAAGATCGTCGTGTTCGAGGCCGAAGATGAGCATGAGGAGGCCGCATACGTCGCGGAGGAGATCGCACGACTCCAGGATCGAGGGATCAGTCTGGATGACGTTGCAGTGTTCTACCGCACGAACGCCCAGTCCAGGGTGATCGAGGAGCTCTTCGTTCGCTTCGGTGTCACGTACCAGGTCGTTGGTGGCCTCAAGTACTACGACCGCAAAGAGGTCAAGGACGCCCTTGGGTATCTTCGTGCCGTCGTCAACCCCGATGACCAGGTCGCGATCAAGCGGATCATCAACACACCGAAGCGGGCGATCGGCGACACCTCGGTCGCTCACGTCGACCGGTTCGCAGAGGCGAACCAGATCAGTTTCATGGAGGCGCTCACGAGAGCCGACGAGATCGATGCTCTCACCGGGCGTGCGCAGAAATCGATTCTCGAGTTCGCAGGGCTCGTCGATCTCCTTGCAATGAAGGCAGTCGAGGGCCCCGAAGCAGCCCTCGAAGCGGTGCTCACCGATACCGGGTACCTCGACATGATCCGTTCGGAGCGTTCGATCGAGGCCATGGGACGCGAGGAGAACCTCAAAGAGCTGCTCACGGCGGCCGCCGAGTTCGAAGAGACTGGCCCTGCTTCGATGGGCCCCACCGAGTGGGACGCCCTCGATGGGGTGGGAAAGCTCCAGATGTTCCTCGAGTCGATCAGCCTCGTGACCGATCTCGATGCGTTCAGCGATGCGTCGGCGGTCACGTTGATGACGTTGCACAACGCCAAGGGTCTCGAGTTCCCCGTCGTGTTCCTGACCGGTCTCGAGGACGGCATCTTCCCGCACATTCGGGCGCTGGGCGACCCGAAGGAACTCGAGGAGGAGCGTCGGCTCTGCTACGTCGGTATCACGCGAGCCGAGAAGCGCCTCTATCTCACCCGGGCGTGGACCCGCAGCCTGTGGGGCCAGACCAACTACAACGGCCCGAGCCGGTTCATGGCGGAGATCCCCGACGATCTGCTCACCAAAGCGAAACGGCGCCGTCGCTCGGCCACGATGGAAGCACGGAAGCCGACGAGCACGGTCTCGGACGTCGACGTCGAGGTCGGTGACCGGGTGCAACACACTCACTGGGGTGAAGGTGTCGTACGGGAGATCGTCGGTTCCGGGGACCGTGCCGAGGCCGTCGTCGTGTTCAACGGCCACGGCTCCAAGCGCCTCCTTCTCGCCTGGGCCCCCCTGGAGAAGATGGGCTGACGGCGGTCCCCCCTTCAGGGGGGACGGCAGAGCGACGTGGGAGCGATGCAGGGGGGAGGGCGAGCCTGCGAGCACGAAGTGGAAGAAACCTGTGCGCGGTCATCGTCGTACCGGGCTCGCGGGCTCGCGGTCCCCCCTCGCTCACTGCGTTCGCTTGTCCC
>CAYLVM010000106.1:0-8573 GCA_964387145.1 uncultured Acidimicrobiaceae bacterium | reverse complement strand
AAGGGGGACGACAGAGGAGCGCAGCGACGATGTAGGGGGATGAGACCGTGACCCGCTTGTCGCGGTTCGAGCCTTCACCCTCCTGGCTCACTTCGTTCGCTCGTCCTCCCTCGAGGGAGGACAAGATCCGGGTTCTCACCCGGGTCTTCTAGGTACCAGATACCAAGTACCAGATACCAAGTACCTCGCTCACGCGATGGTTCCTTCGGCGCGGTGGCGTTCGCGTTGGACGGCCCACTCGCTTTCGAGCATCGACCATACGGTGTGATCGAGCCAGCGGTTCCCGACCTTCACCTCGTCGCGCAGTGTGCCCTCGAGCGTGAACTCGAGTCGTTGAGCGATACGTTCAGATCTCGTGTTCCCGACGGCGATCCGTAACTGGACCTTGTGAAGGCTCATCTCCTCGAAGCCGATCTGGATCACCCGGGTCGTCGCTTCCGTCGCGAATCCGTTCCCGGAGTCGTCGGACCGGATCCAGTACCCAACTTCGCCGATCGCGTTCTGTTGCGATGTGGTCCAGATGGACACGTTGCCGACGTGACGGTCCAGGTCATCTGCGGTGCGGATCGTGAAGTCGAATGCACGATGTTCGGCCCAGGCGCTGACGGACTCCCGAATGAAACGTTGTGACACTCCCCGGTCGTACCCCTCGATCCACGGCAGCCAGGGCTGGAGATCCTCGAGCGACACCGTGACGGCTTCGTGGAGTGACGACACGTCGCGACGCCGGAACGGCCGGAGCATCAGCCGTTTCGTATAGCGGGGTTGACTGTGGACGGTGTTCGCCATGTCATGCAGCCTATCTGGATAAGCTCGGTCGATGGATTCATGGACAATACTTCGTTCTCTGCCTCCAGTGGTTGACCCACCCGGAGCCGAGTACGCCGTGCTGGTTCCTCTGTACGAGGACGACCACGGTGTGCTGCGCACCATCTTGACGCGCAGGCCGGACCACATGCCCACACACCCCGGCGATGTGGTGTTCCCCGGCGGACACCGTGAGGACGGTGAGGATCCGGTTGCCACCGCCAAACGTGAAGCGTGGGAGGAGATCGGACTACCTGAGGCCAACGTGCTCGAGATCCTCGGAGGCTTGAATCCGGTGACGACGAGAGACCTATCCCGCCCGATCGTTCCCGTCGTTGCCCGCATAGACCGGCCAGCCGAACTTGTCGCGAGCGTCGATGAGGTCGACGTGATCATCGAACCGGCACTCGCCGAGCTGCTCGATGAGGATCGTTGGACGCAACGGCCGTGGTTCGGTCGCTCTCTCTGGTTCTTCGAGTTCGACGAAGGCATCCTGTGGGGGGCGACCGCGTTCATGGTGCGGGATCTTCTCGCGCATCTGCGCAAGGAACGCTGACACCTCCAGGTGTGGGAGCATGGTGCCATGGCACAACACATGACACCGGAGGAGTTCCGGAAGAACGGGTATCAGATCGTCGACTGGATCGCTCGGTACATGGAGGATGTGGAACGCTATCCGATCCTGTCGAAGGCCGGCGTTGGAGATATCGCTGCGCTGATGCCGGAGTCTGCCCCAGAGCAGCCCGAGACCTTCGATGCCCTCGTCGCGGATCTCGACAGGGTGGTGATGCCGGGCATCACCCACTGGCAGTCACCGAACTGGTTCGCATACTTCCCTGCGAACACATCGCCGCCCTCGATCCTCGCCGAGTTCGTCGCTGCGGGTCTCGGCGTTCAAGGGATGCTGTGGTCGACGTCACCGGCAGCGACCGAAGTGGAGTCGAGAGTCCTGGATTGGCTCGTCGACATGTTGGCGCTGCCGGATTCGTGGAAGTCCACGGGAGTGGGGGGAGGCGTGATCCAGATGAGCGCGTCGGACGCGACCCACGCAGCGCTCGTCGTTGCCAGACACCGCCGACGCGACGATGCGTTTGCCAGCGACATGGTCGTCTACGTGTCCGACCAGGCGCACTCCTCCATCGAAAAGGGGTGCACCGTTGCCGGCATCGGTCACTGCCGCAAGGTCGCAACGGATTCTGCGTTCGCGCTCGACGTGTCTCGTCTCGAGTCCAAGATCGTCGAGGATCTCGATGCAGGGCTGCTGCCGATCGCCGTTGTATCGGCTGTGGGAACCACGGCAACGACTGCTGTGGACCCGGTGAGAAAGATCGATGCAATCGCCAAGCGGCACGCGATGTGGCATCACGTCGATGCCGCGTATGCAGGAACGGCCATGGTCTGTCCGGAGTTTCGGTCTCTCCAGGATGGTGTGGAACTCGTCGACAGCTACACGTTCAACCCGCACAAGTGGATGATGGTCAACTTCGACTGCAACGTCCTGTGGGTTGCGGACCGGACCCCACTCATCGACACGATGAGCATCCTGCCACCGTATCTGCGAAACGAAGCCTCTGACAGCGGGGCGGTGATCGACTATCGAGATTGGCACGTTCCCCTCGGTCGCCGGTTCAGAGCTCTCAAGCTGTGGTGGGTGATCCGTTCCTATGGGGTTGAAGGCATCCGTTCCTTCGTGCGATCACACGTACAGCTCGCCGACGACTTCGCGTCACGGATCGAGGCCGACGACCGGTTCGAGCTCATCGCTCCACACCCCTTCGCTCTGGTGTCTTTCGTGCACACCGACGGGAGCGATGCAACCAGGGAACTCGCCGCGGCGCTCAACGACAGTGGTGATGTGGCGGTGACACCATCGGTGATCGGTGATCGGTGGTTCATCCGGGTATCGATCGGCCAAACGTATACGGAGAGGTCCCACGTCGACCGTCTGTGGGAGTTGATCGATCGTTTGGCCTGACGCCAACGTTCGCCGTGCCCGGAGGGCCGGCGGTGTCGATCAGTCGGCCGACCAGTCCTCTGCGGGGTACCGCATCTTGCGTTCCGCCTCGACGGATACGGCGTAGGCGGCGGCCTCCGTCCGGGACTTCATCCCGAGTTTGGCGAGTATGTGTGAGACGTAGTTCTTGACGGTCTTGTCCGAGAGGAACATCTCCTGTGCGATCTGCTTGTTGGTTCGCCCCCCGGCGAGAAGGTCGAGGACACGTCGTTCCTGGAGGCTCAAGGAGTCGAGCTTGGTCTCGTCGTGGTTGCCGGAGCGAACTCGCGATGCAAGAGCCGTATCGAGCGCATCGCCAAAGGCGTGGTTGCCGTGCGCCACACTGCGGACGGCTTCGATGAGGCCGCCCGCGTCGACTCGTTTGAGAACGTACCCGGATGCTCCTGCGTCGCAGGCTTCGAGTAGGGCGTCGTTGTCGGCGTAGGACGTGAGGATCAGGACCTGTGTCGCAGGCCACCGCTTCTTGATCTCGCGACACGCATCGATCCCGGATCCGTCGGGGAGACGAACATCGAGAACGACGACGTCTGGACTGTCGAGACCAGCCCGACGAATGGCTTCAGCCGACGTTGCTGCCTCACCGACGACTTCGAAATCGTCTGCACCATCGAAGAGTGCCCTGAGTCCTGCCCGAACGACATCGTGGTCGTCCACCAGCACGATGCGGAACACACGGTCTTGCATACCCCAAGTGTATCTGCATCTGGTGCGGCTTCAGTTCCCATGCACGCCCTATCGTGAAGGGCATGGTTGAGCGAAGACAGGGACGCGACGATCTCCTACTCCTGATCAAGCGCGCGTCAGCGATCGTCGAGCAGGTCGACGTGCAGTCGCTCCTCGATTCGACGATCGATGCCGCAGTGGAGTTGACCGGTGCTCGCTACGGTGCTCTCGGGGTGGTGGATGAGCATGGCAAGATCATCGAGTTTCACCACAGGGGTGCAACGGATCTCGATATCGAGCACATTGGAAACCCACCGGTCGGTCGTGGGGTGCTCGGTGACATCAGCCGTCACGGGTCGATCGTGCGTGTCGACGACATCACCGCCCACGACGGCTATACCGGGATGCCGAGCGGTCATCCGAACATGTCGTCCTTTCTCGGCGTACCGGTCAAGGCCAGGGACAAGATCTTCGGCAACCTCTACGTCACGGAGAAGCCTGGCGGATTCGATGAAGAGGATGAGATCGCGATGAGGGCACTCGCCGTTCTCGCCGGAACGGGTATCGATTCGATTCGGATGACCGAAGAGCTCCAGGAACGTGCCGTGCGAGAGGACCGTGACCGCATCGCCCGCGACGTGCACGACTCGATCATCCAGAGCCTGTTCGCTGTGGGTCTCGGTCTCCAGTCTCGTGCGTTCGCCTCCTCGGACGATCCTGAGTTGCGCGAGGCACTCGACAACGCATCGGTCGCGATCGACGCTGCGATCGCCGAGTTGCGGCGTTTGATCTACGACCTTCACGGTGACCTGCCGAGACGAGGGTCGCTCGCAGAAGAGGTTGCCGAGCTCGTCGAGCGCCTCGGAAGGCCGTACGAGGTGCCCGTGTCGGTCAGTGTGAGGGGGAGTGTTCCGGAGCTCGATGTGGGGATCATCGACGATGTTCTCCAGATTGTCAGAGAGTCCGTGTCGAACGGGCTACGACATTCAGGTGCAACGGCGATCGCCGTGTCTCTGTCCGTCGGCGAACGATCCCTGCTCTTGACGATCGAGGACAACGGTCATGGATTCGATGTCGGTAGCGCGCCGTGGGGTCTCGGTCTCACCAACATGCGGACGAGGACGATGAGAGCCGGTGGCGAGCTCACGATCGAGTCCAACCACGGAAGAGGGACCTCCGTCAATGCGCAGATCCCTCTCACCGGTGCATCTGGTACGAAGCGTTAGTCGCCGTCCTTCAAGAAGGCGTGGATCTTCTGGAGGTTCTCATCGGAGATCGAAGCCTCACTGTAGGCGGGCATCCCCTTTGGCCCCTCACGCACATCCTCGGCGAAGTTTCCGAACGATCCGATCTCTCCAGCGAGCTCGGGACCCACAGTGGCGCCCTGGCCGTTGAGCCCGTGACAGGCGGTACACCCATACTTGAAATACAGGAGACTGCCGTCCGCTACGGCATCGCCGGTGTTCGCCGCGGACTCGTCCTCGAGCCCGAACCCGACATTGGGGAAGGCCGTATCGATGTATGCGATCGGTGTCCTTGTGTAGCTGTGAGGGTCGGTGATGTGCGTGTTGGCCACCGGCGCCCTCACGAACACGATCACCATCCCGATCGCGGTGATCACAGCGACGGCTGCAAGAAGCACGCTGATCCACGCGGATCCATCCTGCCCCTCGGCTGTCGTCTCAGCAATGTGCCCTGCGTTCCCGACGCGGACGATGTAGATCGCCGCCGTTGCGATGAGGACCCACACTCCCGAGATCACGAGGATCACGAGTGTTCCGTTCAGGAACGGGATCCGCACACCGGACTGGTTCGTGTAGAGCTGTTCCCCACCGGGTGCAACGTTGATCGTGAACACGTACGGCTCGACAGGTTCGGTATCTGGACCAAGGTAGACAACCTGCATCTCGCCGTTGTCATCTGCCCGCTGCTGGAAGATCATCACAGCGGTCCCCGTCTCGTCTGTCGTTGCAGATGCGATCTGTACTCGGCTGGATTCACCTCCCAAACTCGCCTGGTACGTGACCGCGACTTCGGCATCCGCGAGCGGAGCACCGTCCTGGCTGAGTACGGCCTTGATCTCGACATCCTGGCCAACGGTGACCGTGTCGGGTGCGCCTACGGCGATCTCTACTCCGCCGGCTAGAGCCGGTTGGGCAACGATCAGCACCATCGTGGCGGCAAATGCTGCGGCGACGATGCGTGTCGTGCGCACGATGTTGCGGACGATCACGATGCACCTCCTTCCGATGGAGATCCCTGGTCGATCGGGTTGCCTCCGTGAGAGGCCTGGCCCACGTTGTGGGATGCGGCCTCGAAACGCTCCTCAGCTGTGCCACGGGCGACTGCTGCCTCGTGCTCCTCTGTCATCTCCCAGACGGCGAACATCGGGAAGATCTTGATGGCGACCGTGATCAGGAGGCAGAAGAACGCGAGACCGGCGATGAATATCGACCACTCCACGAACGTCGGCATGTAGCTGGAAGCCTCGTACGGCATGAGCGGTACACGCAGCCCGGTCACGACGATGAAGTAGCGCTCGAAGAACATGGCTATGTCGACGAGGATCGCTGCCGCGACGACACCTGCGATCGTGCGAGTCTTTGGAATCAGCATCAACACGACGGGGCCGATGAGACCCCCGATGATGTAGAACCAGAACATGACGGCGAAGTCTTCGATGAAGAGCTGTCGGAACGCGAACTCTCCGGCCTCCTCGAGCTTGAACCCTTCTGTGAGGTACTCGTTGATGTTCACATAGACCATGAACGCACCGAATGCCGCAAGCAGATAGCCGAGGTACAGGAAGTGTTTCTGGGTGAGGTACTCCTCCCAGTGGTAGACCCGTCGCAGCACAGCCATGACCAGGATCAAGGTTGCCACGCCGCTGAAGATGGCTCCGGCAACGAAGAGGACACCGAAGATGCTGCTGTTCCATCCCGAGCGCAGCGTCATGGAGAAGATCCAGGACACGACCGTATGTACGGATACGGCGATCGGGATGATGATGAGCATCATGATCCCGATGGCCTTGCCGAGGAGCTTGAACTGCTTCGGTGTGCCGACCCAGTCGATAGCGAGTGTCTCGTAGATGAACCTACGGACCCTCCCGACCTTGCCGGAGAGTCGGTCTCTGAAGAGAGCGAGGTCCGGGATCATCGGGGCGTAGAGATAGACGACGCTTGCCGTGAGATACGTTGTGATCGCCATGACGTCCCACATGATCGGGGACTGCCACCTGCCGAACAGGTAAACGTTGAAGATCCGCTCCGGTCGGCCCATGTCGATCAGGACGAACGATGCCCCGACGAGGAGAGCGACGGCCGTGATGAACTCGGCGATCCTCGTCACGGGAGCACGCCAGCTGGCCTTCGAGGCCCTCAGGATGGCAGAGATCAAGGTCCCCGCGTGGCTGATTCCTATGAAGAACACGAACGCTGTGATGTAGAGGCCCCACGAGATGCGATCTCGCATACCGGTGACCACGAGGCCTGACTGCCACTGCTTCGAGTACTGGTATATGCCGTTGCCAACGATGACGATCAGGAAGCTCAACCAGATCCAGTACCGATAGGTCGTGTGCAGCGTTGGATTGGTGGTCTTCGAGATGAGCCTCTCGCGCCAGGTGGTCAGCGTGTCCATGTGACCGCTCCTTCAGTGCGTTCGATCCACGGCCATTCGGTCGGCATGCGACCCTCTTTCCTGGCGTCGCGGCCGACGGCCTCTCCGTGGCCTGGGAGGTAGTACACGCGGGGTTTGGTACCCAGATGTTCCTTCAGTCGATATGCCGAGTTCTCTTCCATGAGCTTGGACGCCTTGACGATGGTGCGGCCGTTGGTTGCGATGTCCTCTTCGAGGTCTCCGTACCAGATGGCGTCGTTCGGGCAGGCCTGGACGCAGAACGGCAGGGTGCCGTCCCTGGCCATGTCCGGGCAGAAGTCGCACTTCATGACCGTCCCACGCTGCGCCGGGACCTGAACGTCCGGGTTGTAGTCCGCAAGTGCGGCTTCCGGAGGTACCGGCGGTTCGCCCCAGTTGAAGAATCGTCGATCGTACGGACACGCTGCCATGCAGATGCGGCAGCCGATACACCGCCGCTGGTCGATCAGGACGGTACCTTCCGGTGTAGGGAAGGTCGCTCCTACAGGACAAACCTTCACACACGGTGGGTTCTCACATTGCTGGCACGGTGTCGGGATGAACTGAGTTCCTCCGCCTGCAAGCTCCGCCTCATAGATCTGGATCCACTCCATCGGTTGCGGGGCGAGGTGTCCCTCGATACAGGCGGTGGTGCACTGGGGCGGGGTTCCCTGGCTCTGACATCCGTCACAGTTCTTCAGGTCGATGATCATCGTCCACTGGCGGATGCGGCCGGACTTCGTCGTCGCGGGTGCGGGGTTCCCGGGGCCGGAGGCCACGATGTTGGGCTCCTGACCCAATACGACCTCGCGAACGAGTCCGTCCATCACCTTGGCGGACGCCAGGAGCGGCACGGCTCCAAGGGCACCCATGCCAAGGAATCTGAGCGCCCCCCTGCGGTCGAGTGCATCGAAGGAGATCGGCGCGTCGTCCGGAGCTGCTGCGGGTTTCTTGCTTTCTTTCTGGTTCTTTCTCACGCGTCGCTCCTGTGTCTCGAGGCCGCCGTGCGGATCCCTGGGTGACTCCCTTCCTGTTCGGGAGATGCTCGACGCATCTCCCGAACAGGCGAGGAGAGGTGTTCGGTCATGCCGAAGGCACTACCCGAGGTTGACTTCGATCCATTCCTGGTTTGCGGATTGGACGTGGGTGTCGTCTTCCCAGCCGTCTGGCCCGAAGTCGGGGTCCCAGTACGCGATGGCTAGGTCGGTGGACTCGCCAACGGTGAACTGGACGTCCTGTTCGTCTCCGGTCTGGAGTGGGCGGGAGATCTCGAAGTACCAGACGCCAGGTGCGTCAGCGGTCGGGTTCGAGTGTGACCACACGCCGAGCAGACTGTTCTCACCGGTTGCGGTGTTGTCGTCTTCACGCGTGTCGGCATCCGTTGCCCATTCGTCGTCGAAGTTGCAGTTGGCGTCGTTGCCTGGGTCCTTGCCTTCGCCTGCGGGGCCGA
>CAYLVM010000105.1:0-8602 GCA_964387145.1 uncultured Acidimicrobiaceae bacterium | reverse complement strand
CTAGGTACCTTCTTCAACCCACTCGGCGCCGCCGGGCCAGTGTTCCTTCTTCCAGATCGGGACGCGTGACTTGAGCTCGTCGATCACGTAGCGCGCTGCAGGGAAGGCATCGGTGCGATGCCCGGACGACACGGCAACCATCACCGCAGACTCACCGATACCGAGCGTCCCGGTTCGATGCACCGCAGCGACCCGCAGCAACGGCCACTGCTCGAAGGCTTCAGCGACGATCTCGTTGATCTTGGCCTCGGCGACACCACCGTACGCCTCGTACTCGAGTTTGGACACACCGTCGCGCCCCGGAGAGTTGTTGCGCACGGTGCCGGTGAAGAGAACCGTGCACCCCGCAGCCGGGTCCGAGACGAAATTCAGCAACTCTGACGCATCGATCACGGCGTCGGAAACCGACACGCGGACGAAAGCGTTCTGCTCTAGGCGTTCAGCACTCATACAATCACAACCATGGCCAACGATACCCCCGAAGGTGTTCCCGACGATTCTCAGAGTTCTCTCATCTCTGAACGGAACGAAGCCCTGGACGAAAGCGTTCCAATCGGTATGGATGAATCAGCCCAGACACCAGATGACAAACAACAGACGACAGACAACAGCGCCGTCTCGACGACGGCCACGGTGGCTGCCCCAGAACATGCCGAGGCTTCAGATCCGGTTCGCGACGCAACGGTCGTCGAGCCGCTCACACCCGAAGCCGATCCCGACATGCCGTGGGTCAAGGACACGGCCGACAACGCCGCATCCACCACCGGCGAGATGGAAACCGTTGCCGTCTCAGAGACACCCCCTCCCGTCTCGACGTTCGAGCCTCCACCGACCGTCGTCGAGTTCGACTACGACGACTACTACGGGGTCACCGAATCACCTCCGCGGCCCGAGCCGGTATCAGCACGTATCGAAACGACGCCGGCAAAGAGCACCGAGAGGAAGAGTCGTGGCGGCCTGTTCTTCCTCAGCGCTCTCATTGCAGGGGCCATCGGGGCGGTCATCACGCTCGGCGTGCTTGCAGGGTTAGGCACGTTCACCGAGGCACAGGGCGCAACGCCGACCACGGTCGCGACCGTGACAGGGGTCACCACGACGTCTGCACCGGTGACCAACCAGATCATCAACGAGGTCGGCAGTTCGGTGAACCCGACCGCTGTGGCCCTCAAGGTCGTGCCATCCATCGTCACGGTCAACGTGTTCCAGGAAGGCACAGATGCGGAAGGCACATTGCTGCCGACCGGATCTGGATCCGGTGTCGTGATGAGCACCGACGGGTACATCATCACGAACAACCACGTCGTGGCAGATTCCACGAACTTCGAGGTCACGTTCGAGGACGGAAGGACGTACACCGCGACCCTCATCGGGACCGACGCGCTCACCGACCTCGCCGTCCTGCAGATCTCGGCGGACAACCTGACACCGATCGAGTTCGGATCCTCCGACGACCTCTCCGTCGGCGACCCGGCCGTTGCCGTCGGGAACCCGCTCGGCCAGGACGGCGGCGCCTCCGTATCCGCAGGCATCCTGTCGGCGTTCGAACGCACGGTGAACTTCGGGGACAACTCGAGCCTGTTCGGAATGCTCCAGACCGATGCCGCCATCAACAGCGGATCGTCCGGTGGTGCTCTCGTGAACGCCGAAGGCCGTCTGATCGGCATCACATCGGCGATCGGCGTCTCCCAGGCAGGCCCCGAAGGTATCGGCTACGCGATCCCCGTGGAACTGGTCGATCGGATCACAGCTGAGATCATCGAGACCGGCGACGTGCAGCATCCGTTCCTCGGAGTCACCATCGGGACGTACCTCGAGGAGGCCCCTGATGGAGCGATCGTTCCCTCGGGAGCATCGATCCAGACGATCCAAGGAACCGACTCTGCGGCCGGCACGGCCGGCCTCCAACCGGGCGACGTCATCATCCGCATCGGAGACAAGGCCATACAGAACCAGATCGACCTCATCCTCGCCGTTCGTCTGAACCGTGTCGGAGACGAAGTCGAGTTCGAGGCTCTCCGCAACGGCGAGTCGATGACGTTCGACGTGATCATGGGCCAACGTCCCGCAGAGTTCGGCGGCTGATCCCCATGTACGGGATGGACGACGAGGGGATCTTCGAACAACTGTTCAAGATGCTCCAGACGTCTGGTCCCGTCAACTGGAAGCTCGCCAGGGAAGTCACGAAGAGCCTCGCAGGGCAACCAGAACCGGTCGATCCGTCCGTTGCCGAGGAGTACAGGGAACTCGCCCACGTCGCCGAGGTGAAGATCTCACTCGCGACGTCGCTACCCTCACCGCCGCCAGGCGAGCTCAACCCCACCGACAGGGCAACGTGGGCTGCAGAGAACCAGCAGTCGTTCCGAGTCCTCGTCGAACCTCTCGCCGAGAAGTTCTCGAGCCTCACCGACAGCGCCGGTATTCCGGGCATCAGTGACGCGACGGGGATGGACGCCATGATTGCACCGCTCGGACCTGCACTCCTCGGGATCCAGGCAGGGACGATGGTCGGGTTCATGGCACACCGGGCACTGGGCCAGTTCGACACCGGTGTCCCGGCAATGGATCACGATCGTCCATACGTCATCGTTCCGAACCTCGACGACTTCGCCATCGACCACGGAATCGACCACCGCCAGGTTCGCTTGTGGGCCTCATTCCACGAGGTTGCATTCCACCGGATCATGGCAGTGGAGTGGATCCGTGGCCGGTTCGTCAACCTCGTCGAAGCGTTCTATGCATCGGTCGACATCGACGCGTCGGACCTCCTTGGAAAGCTCAGCGGGGCGATGGGCGACCCATCGGCCCTCCAGCGCATGTTCGACGAGGAAGGTGCAGACGGCACAGCGCTGATCACGGGAACGCCCGATCCGCAACGTCTCGCCGATCTCCAAGCCTTCACCGCGTTCATCGAGGGGTACGCCGATCGCGTCGTAGCGATCTCAGCCACAGATCTCGTGCCGGCGATCGACCGTATCGAAGGTGCCTACAACCGTCGCCGAACGGAACCGAACCAGGCCGAGCAGTTCCTCCAACAGTTCGCAGGCCTCGAACTCGAACGCCACCGAGCGATCAATGCTCGTACCTTCTGCGACGATGTTGCCGAGCGCTGGGGCGAAGACGCTCTCACCAAAGTGTGGGACGAGCCGACGAACATGCCCACCCTTCCAGAACTCACCGACCCCATCGGCTGGGCTGCACGGGTCCTCCTCGACGACATCTCCCTCGAAGAGTGATGAGGACGTAGTTCGAGGTTGCCCAGATACGGAGCAGTCGCTCCCGTCCTCACCGGTTCGGTGGGGACTCAAACCCCCGAGTCTCTATGAAACCCAGGGCGATTCACTCGAGACGACACGTCGAATCCAGGAACCCGACGTGCGTGTTCCCCGGATGCAGACACCCATCGACCGACTGCGACATCGATCACACGACACTGTGGTCCGAGGGCGGCACCACCGAACCGGGCGGCGTCGCACCCGCCTGCCGACGGGACCACGTCATACGCCACGCCGCCGGCTGGACGTACGTCCACCTCCCCGACGGCACCTACGAATGGACCTCTCCCCTCGGCCACACCTACATCACCGGAACGGACCCTCCCTAGCCATGGTCACTGCCGGCGGTTGGTACGCGTTCGTGGACCCAGGACCGCAAGGACGATCATCGAGACACCCAGTACCACTCCGGCCACAACAGTGGCGCTCGCTGCGGTCTCCCTCAATCCGGCTACCCGGGCTACAAGCAGTACGACGACGAGGTGCAACGCTCCCACAACGGGTGCTCCCCACCATCGCTTCGGGAACCGATCCAGCAGCGTCCCGCCTCGCCACCACCGCGCCAGTGGTTCGACCACGAGGAACCCGAGGGCCGCAACCGCCCCGATGATGGCGCTCTCGCGTCCCCTCCCGTCGAAGGCGATCACCCACGCCAACACTCCGAGGAGCGGGTAGATGCCCACGGCGCCGAGCGACCCGAGAACCTTCGGCCAAGCCAGGAACACCAGAGCGGCGACGACACCGAACACGACGAGGATCTCTTCGGTATCGGGCAACGTGACGAACATGCCTGCGATGCTGATAGCGACCAGCACCGGCCCGTAGCCGCGATCCTGGAAGTGACGGTCGAAGCTCGTCACCAGCGGTGCTCCGAGGACGATCCAGGCGAACAGCAGCCACGGGACCCACAGCGCACCGGGCAGTTCAACGACCTGGGTGACCCACCACGCCCCGGGGATGGCGACCACGGCCGCCAGGAGCGGTACCCGCCGTGCCCACGGATACAGGGCACCGGCGACGGCCAGGAGCACCAGTCCGATCCACAGGTCAGCGGGAAGGCCTCGAGTCGTCTCGAGGCCTCCGAGTACCCCTGCGGTCAGGAGCAGGCCGACGATCGGTGCAGGGGTGCTGTATCTCCGGCGCCACAGGTAGGCGACGACAAGGCCGAGGAGGAGGGCGCCGATCCCGAACGTGAGTCCGGTGAGGAACTCGTCGGAGGCGAAGGCTTCAAGGGTCTCGCGGGATGGCACACCCACAGTATGGACGACACCCGCCGGCTGCACATCGAGCACAGGAGCGGACCCTCCCTATACGTCGTCGTCCCCGACGGCCGGCTCGACGTGTGTCCGCCGGTACAGCGAGATGAAAGAAGCGGTGGACGCTACCAATCCGACAGTGATCACGACACCGAACACCATGCGGCTCCCACCGCTCGCATCAGCGGGAAGTACCCCAATGACGACACCGATGAGCTGGATCGCAAAGATGATGACGAGCACACCGGTCACGCTGACCGCAAACATGCTGGGAGGGTCGGCGACTGCCTGTGGGACCCGTTGCACACCGGCGTCTGTCATCCGTCGCCGATCGGTGTCCTCGAACTTGTGACTCCGTGACATGGCCACACCTTACCTGAAGGGCCAACAGCGTCATCGCCCCGACGTGACGTGGAAGACCTCATCCCCCACCGACAGCTCCACGGGTGAGCTTGCATGGTCCGCAGCCACGATGAAGCCGCGGCGGCCATCGTGGAGGTCGTTGAGGGGATCCTCGATCTCATCGAGTGAGCCAACGCGGTCGAGACCGAGCATGAAGCTGGTGAACTCGAGACACGGCGCTGCGACACGGGGCCGCTCGAGGAGTAGTTCGGTGCCGTCGGCTGTCAAGACGATGAGGCCCTCGCCGAGGTCCCCGAGGGAGAGTGTCGGCCCATCGACGATGATGTTCTCCCCGGCGATCCCGATCGGTGCATCGCCGAACCGGTCCGCCATCGCACCGTAGTGTCCGGTGAACCCGATCGACAGAGACCTGCGGCCACCACCCCGCCTGGTCGGGTGCGCCTTGTGGTGGGCATCCACGATCCATGCGTCGTTGTGCCAGCCGACCATGCCCCAAGCATCGACGGCTGCCCTCGTGACCTCCTGGATCCCCGAGGGGTCGTACCGCGTGCCCTTCACCTTGATCGGGAACCGCTGCACCTGGAGCCGGACGATCTCACCGATCAGTTCACCCTTCGGCATCGTTTCGCTCCTCGATCACGTAGTTGAGTAGGTCGGGTCGGTCGGTGACGATACCGTCGACACCGAGGTCGAGGAGGGCACGCATGTCCTGGGGTTCGTCGACCGTCCACACATGGATCTGGGCACCGGCACGGTGGACGGCGTCGACGAGCTTGCGATCGACACCGGCCCCTTTGAGCTTGTGTGGCAGCTGATAGGCATCGACGGGACGCTTCGACGTGCGCCCAACCCGGGACGCGGCATACATCGCCATGGCCGCCGACGGTCCCGCCGAGGTGGCGACCTTGCCCTTGGTGATCCTGCGGAACCGGGCGATTCGCCTGTCCGCAAAGCTCCCGATGAGGACCGAGTCCGTCCGTTTGTGGAGTGCGATCACATCAGCAACGGGCCACTCGCTGCCGTGGGCCTTGAGGTCGATGTTGAAACAGATGCCCGGGTACCGCTCGAAAGTGTCGTCGAGCCGCGAGATGCCGACGCCGGTGCCACGCAACGGGAACTCGTCACCGTCGGGAGTGAACCGGTAAGCAGCATCGAGATGTTGAAGGTCTTCCCAGTCCCACTCGGCGATCTTCCCGACCCCGTTGGTGGTGCGTTCGAGCGTCTCGTCGTGGAACACGACGACGACATCGTCACTGGTCACCCGGACATCCGTCTCGAGGTAGCGGTACCCGAGATCGTTCACGGCACCGTCGAAGGCGTGCCACGTGTTCTCCGGCCACAGGACGCGTGATCCACGATGCGCAAAGCGCACCGGATGCTCATGGCTGAAGTACGGACGATCGGACGCAGCGATGACGACTCACCTCCAGCGCGGGGAGCGCTTCTCGAGGAGGGCATCGAGGCCCTCACGAGCGTCGGGGTGGAAGAAGGACAGCATCTCGAGCGCGAGCGAGGCGTCGAACGCCGGCATCGCCTGGCGGTACCACTCGTTGAGGGCGA
Source organism: uncultured Acidimicrobiaceae bacterium (assembly GCA_964387145.1). GTDB lineage: Bacteria > Actinomycetota > Acidimicrobiia > Spongiisociales > UBA5794 > JAMBLL01. The sequence goes on along the minus strand of CAYLVM010000105.1, from coordinate 2,151 downwards.
GCTTCGTCCACCGTGTCGCCCAGCCCGGACCGTCGGCGAGCGAGCGGGCGATCCCGAGGGCCGTGTCGTAGAGCTCGTCGTCGTCGACGACCTTGGCAACGAGACCTATCCGCTCTGCCTCCTCACCCGAGAGTGGCTCGTTGGTCAACAGGTAGTACTTGGCCTTGGCCATCCCGACGAGCAGCGGCCACACCATCGCTGCATGGTCGCCTGCGGTGACACCGAGCTTGACGTGGCCATCGAGGATGCGTGCCGAACGGGCCGCAATCGGGATGTCGGCGAGCAGGGCAGCAACGAGCCCGGCCCCCACCGCAGGGCCGTGGATCGCAGAAACGATGGGTTTGGGGAACTCGACGAGGTTGGTGACGAGGGCACGGGCCTCTTCGAACATGCGTGCCGTGGCCTCAGCGTCACCCATCATGTCCTCGATCATGTCGAACGACCCGCCTGCAGAGAACGCCTTCCCGTCCCCGCGAAGCAGCACCGCACGGACATCGTCGAGCTCAGCAATGTCCCGCCACACGTAGGCCAGCTCGCGATGGCCGACCGCATCCACAGCGTTCATACGATCCGGATCCGAGATGATCACCTCGAGTACGCCGGGCACCGGCGTCTCGAACCGCAGTCGTTGATATCCCTCGAGCATTCAGGCCCTCCTCGGCATGGTCCGTGGTCTGGTCGTCGACAACAAGGTACCGTCGGCCGCCTCGTCGCTCACACCAGCATGCCGCGCTTGACCACCTCGAGGGGAAGCGCACCGTCGGGACGGTAAGCAATATGGGTGTGTGACGGTGCGTCGAGGATCACCAGGTCTGCAAGCATCCCGGGGGCGATCACTCCCCTGTCGGTGAGCCCGAGCGCCAACGCGCCGCCCTTCGTTGCCGCCCACAGTGCTTCGGCCGGGGTGAGGCCTGAGGTGACGACGGCGAGCGAGATGATGAACGACATCGTCTCGAGGTACGCGGTACCCGGGTTGCAGTCCGTGGCGATCGCCACCGTGACACCGGCGTCCCACACCTTGCGGGCATCGGGCGGAGACGTACCCATGGCGTAGGAGACACCGGGGAGCAGAACCGCAACGGTGCCTGCCGCTGCGAGTGCAGCGAGGTCCTCGTCTGTCGCATGGTCGACGTGGTCTGCAGAGGTGGCACCGAGCTGTGCAGCGAGTGCCGTGCCACCCGAACGCGACAGCTGGTCTACGTGGAGGCGCACCCCGAGCCCTGCGGCCCTGCCGGCTTCAACGATCCGTCGGGTCTCGTCTGTGGTGAACGCCGCCTCGTCACAGAACACGTCGATGAACCGGGCGAGGGACGCGACACGCTCGAGCATGGGGCCTGTGACGAGATCGACGTAGTCGCCGCGACACTCCCTGAACTCGGGAGCCACGACGTGGGCACCGAGGAAGGTCGGGATGATGTCGATGGGGGCGACGTCGTCGATAGCTGCGATCGCTTCGAGCATGCGAAGCTCGGTTGCGACATCGAGGCCGTAGCCGGACTTCACTTCCACGGTCGTGGTGCCCGACACCAGCATATGGTCGATCCGCGTCAGTGACGCTGCAACGAGGTCCGTGAGGGACGCTGCCCGTGTTGCTTCGACCGTCGAGTAGATGCCGCCCCCCGAAGCAAGGATGTCCTCATAGGATGCTCCGGCCATCCGCATCGCGAACTCGTCTGCACGGTCCCCTGCGAACACGGCGTGGGTGTGCGCATCGATGAACCCGGGCACGACGGCAGCGCCACCGGCATCGATGTGCTTGTCCGTGTCGGTGTCATCGGGGAGATCGGCGGTGGTACCGACCCAGGTGACCTTCTCGTCACACATCACCACGGCAGCATCCTCGATCGTGCCAAGCAGACCGCCGTGAGCAGGGTCGTTCGTGACCAACTCCCCTATGTGGGTGATCAACATCGAGGGGCAGTGGTTCTCCACAGGCTCTGGTTGGTCGCTACCGGTCATCGGTCACTCCTCCATCATCGGGATGGCAACACCACGTTCCTTGGCGACGGTGATTGCACGGTCGTAGCCGGCGTCTGCGTGGCGGATGACGCCCATGCCGGGGTCGTTGGTGAGGACCCGTTCGAGACGCAGGGCGGCCTCAGGGGTGCCGTCTGCAACGACCTGGGCACCGGCGTGGATGGACTTGCCCAT
>CAYLVM010000104.1:0-8759 GCA_964387145.1 uncultured Acidimicrobiaceae bacterium | reverse complement strand
GTCGGTACACGACTATCCAGAACTGGTCGAACAACGTCCTCAACCTCGTCACGAAGCGAGCCGCGGCGTACAAGAACGCGACGATGGAGTGGATCGACGGAAACCTCGGGTCCGGCCTCACGATGAAGTATCCGGCCGTATGGCTCATGGAGGAGGGCGCCCACGGCGAGGTGCTCTCGATAGCGTTCGCCAATGCCGGTCAGATACTCGATGCCGGAGCCAAGATGGTCCACGTCGCACCGAACACGACGTCCCTGATCACCTCGAAGTCGATCAGCAAGGGTGGCGGACGTTCAATGTATCGCGGCCTGGTCCGGGTCGAGGAGGGGGCGACGAACGCGAAGTCCTACGTCATGTGTGACGCCCTCCTGCTCGACGAGGATTCGCGGTCTGATACGTACCCGTACATGGAGATCGAGGAGTCCAACGTCGACATCGGCCACGAGGCGACCGTCTCGAAGGTTGGTGAGGATCAGCTGTTCTACCTCATGAGTCGTGGCCTCACCGAGGCCCAGGCCACTGCAATGGTGGTTGCCGGGTTCATCGAGCCGATCGTCAAGGAGCTCCCCATGGAGTACGCGGTCGAGATGAACCGTCTCATCGAACTGCAGATGGAAGGCTCGATCGGATAGACGTTCTCCGTTCTTCGTCGGTGCGAACACTGGACAACGTCGTGAGCGGTACGCTCACGACCCTATGAGGATCCGGATCGCAGACTGCACTGTTCGCTACGAGGGGCGCCTCAACGCGTACCTGCCGATGGCGACACGTCTCATCATGGTCAAGGCGGACGGATGTGTCGCCATTCATGCCGACGGCGGTGCGTACAAGCCACTCAACTGGATGAACGCACCCAACACCTTGAGCGAGGACGGTGACACCTGGGTCGTGGTCAACCCGAAGGGCGAGAAGCTCATCATCGAGTTCACCGATGTCCACTTCGAGACCGTGCGCGAGATGGGTGAGGACCCCGGGCTGGTCAAGGACGGTGTTGAGCTCGAGCTCCAGAGGCTGCTCGCCGAGCGCCCCGAGACGTTCGGCGACGGTGTGGAGCTGATCCGCAGAGAGTATCCCACGCCGATCGGCCCGGTCGATCTCCTCTGCCGGGACGCTCACGGTGACGCGATCGCCATCGAGATCAAGCGCCGCGGCGAGATCGACGGCGTCGAACAGCTCACCAGGTACCTCGAGTTCCTCAACAGGGACTCACGTCTTGGCCCTGTTCGGGGTATCTTCGCCGCTCAGATCGTCAAGCCCCAGGCGCGGGTGTTGTGTCAAGACCGCGGAATCGCCTGGCTCGAAGTGGACTACGACGCTCTCAAGGGTGTCGACTCGGACGTGATGAAACTGTTCTGAGCTCGACGGTGGATCGGTCACGCGGACCGCCGATCCACGTCCTCACGTACCGGGCTCGCGGTCCTCCCTTGCTCGAAGACTCGCTTGTCCCCCCCCTGAAGAGGGGACGGGCTAGAGCAGGCTCTTGAGGTCGTGCAGGGTCGAGGGATGTCTGAGCTTGCCGAGCGCCCTCGTCTCGATCTGGCGAACTCGCTCACGGGTGATGCCGAGTCGCTCACCGACGTTGGAGAGCGTCCGGGGGGCCTTGCCGTCGAGACCGTACCGCAACGTCAGTACCAGCTGTTCGCGTTCGTCGAGCGTGGCGAGGGCACGGGTGATCTCCTTGCGCCTCGCAGCGTCGGCGACGACCGCGAAAGGATCCTCTGCTTCGGCATCCGTCACGAAGTCTCCGAGCTCGGCATCGCCGTCGTCCCCGACGGGCCTGTCGAGGGACACGGTGTCGCCGGGGGCGTTGAGGGCAACGAGGATCTTGTCCTCGTCGAGGCCGCTCACCTCGGCGATCTCGGCGATCGTCGGAATCCGCCGGAGTCGCTCTTGGAGAGACAGCTCCGTTTCTTGGACCGTGCGCACGACGTCGACCATGTGCACAGGGAGACGGATGGTGCGACCGTGGTTGCCCAGACCCCTCGTGATCGCCTGACGAATCCACCAGGTTGCGTACGTTGAGAACTTGAACCCCTTGCGCCAATCGAACTTTTCGACGGCCCGTATGAGCCCGAGGTTGCCCTCCTGGATGAGATCGAGGAGATCGAGTCCCCTGCCGGTGTACCGCTTGGCGATCGAGATCACGAGTCGCAGATTGGAGCGGATGAACTGTGACTTAGCGTGGTCTGCGAGACGCACGTGACGGACCAGCTCCGCCCGGCGCTCGGGTGTGAGCGTCTCGGCTGCTGCGAGTTCGTACTCGGCGCGGTGCCCGCGCTCGATGGTTCTTGCGAGGCGTACCTCATCTGCGGCCGTGAGTAGCCCGTGGCTCGAAACGGCCTCGAGATACATCCCAATCGCGTCGGCTACCGTTGTTTCCCTTGCTGCGTCAGCCATGGAGCCCCCCGTCTATGGCATCGCGCGCACCCATATGTTCAGCGCAAATGGAAGATATCACCATTGAGCCAGCTTGGCAAGAGGCCTGTAGCCTTCATTTACCGATCCAATAGGCTCATAGCAACATGCTTCGTCGACCTCTCCTCGCTATCTCGCTGAGTGCCCTGGTGCTCTCGGCGTGCGCCGGCCCACTCGGTGTGACGCCCGGTGATGCGGTGGTCCCTCCTGAACTCGCTCCTCCGACGATCGAGATCGTGACGTTGGCAGCCGATGATCTCGCCGCGGTGTCCTCGACGGTGCTCGCCGATGGTGTCGTGCTCCCGCAGGCTGGCGTACCCCGCCCGATCATTGTATGGGAAGGGCTCCCGATCGTCTTGAAGATCGAGGCCGACGGTTTTCGTTCAGCAGAGTTCACCGTTGAGAGGTACCCCGACGGCGGACGGATCGAGTTCCGTCTCGAGCCGGTGGTCCTGACCGGGCGCGTGACGACCGATGTCGGCCGACCTCTACCGGGAGCCCTCGTACAACTCGGCAACGCAAAGGATACGACCGACAACGAGGGTCGGTACGCTCTCGACCGCGTGGTTTCGGGAACGATCATGTTGAGCCGGCCTGCGTGGGTATCGAGCGAGCTGGTGTGGAACGGCGACGTCGATCAGTTCGACATGTCGATGTCGCCGAGGATCATCAACGCGCTGCGGGTCGCTCCCGACGCTCTCCTCGACACTGATCGTTGGAACGCGATCCTCGCCCTCACGGATGACTCGGGGATCAACGCCCTTGCGATCGACATCAAGACAGAGGACGGAACCGTGGTGTACCCGACGGCGGTGCCGACGGCGAACGCGATCGGTGCAGTCAGCGCGTACTTCGATGCTGAGGACATCGTTGCTCAGGGACACGACCGGGGTCTGTACCTGATCGCGAGGATCGGTGTCTTTCAGGACAGTTTCTATGCTGAGGCCGAGCCCGAGCGTGCAGTGACGAACGTAGACGACGGCACACTCTGGCGTTCGCGCAACGGCTATGCCTGGCTCGATCCAACCGATCCGGCTTCGTTCGAGTACTCGATCGCTCTTGCCGAGGAAGCGTGCAGCAAGCTGGGGTTCGATGAGGTCGAGTTCGACAACGTCTCGTTCCCGATCGGTGGAGACCTCTCGAAGGCGGTGTTCGATGGCGAGTACACCCAGGAGGTCCGTGTTGCATCGATCTCCGCGTTCCTCACCAGGGCGTACTCGGTGCTGCACCCGATGGGGTGCACGGTCTCGACGTCGGTCCTTGGGATCGTGCTCGAGTCCACCACAGACGAGGGAGTGGGACAGCGCCCGAGCACGATGTCGCGGATCGTCGACGTCTTGACCCCAACGTTGTACACGACGAACTACGGCTCCGGTTGGAAGGGGTTCGAGAACCCGGATGACAACGCCGTCGAGATCGTCACGTCTGCCCTTGCAGGCGGTCGAGGCAAGATGGATGGTCACGGCTATCTACGTCCCTGGCTCCAAACGTGGGCCATCGACTCTGCCGATCAACGCAACGTGCAAGAAGCAGTGACAGAGGGTGGAATGGGGTGGATGCTGTGGAGCAACAGCGCAAGATACACGAGGGAGGCGCTCCCGCCGCTTCCCTAAAGGAGCTCGAGGATCGGCTCGTATCGTGTGAGCTGTGCCCCCGTCTGGTGGCGTGGAGACAAGAGATCGCAGAGACGAAGCGGGCCGCGTTTGTTGACGACGACTACTGGGGCCGTCCGGTCCCGGGGTTCGGGGATCCCGAGGCAGAGATCGTCGTCGTCGGGCTGGCCCCTGCTGCACACGGTGCCAACCGTACCGGGCGTATGTTCACAGGAGATCGATCAGGGGATTGGCTCTTTCGGGCCCTCTATCGAGCCGGACTCGCGAACCAGCCGACGTCGGTGAACCGTGACGACGGTTTGGCGCTGTCGCGAACGTGGGTTACCGCTCCGGTGCGATGCGCGCCTCCCCAGAACAAGCCGACGCCGACAGAGCGAGACACCTGTTCGGCCTGGTTCGATGCCGAGCTCTCTCTATTGTCGAAAGCCACTGTGTTCGTCGTGCTCGGCCAGTTCGCGTACCAGGCATCGTGGGCTCACCTGCGTCGTTGTGGCACCGATCTGCCAACGCCGAGGCCTACCTTCGGCCACGGGGAAGAGGTCGCCCTCGATGGCGTGACGATCCTCATGAGCTACCACGTGTCCCAGCAGAACACGTTCACCGGCAGGTTGACCGTCGAGATGCTCGACGATGTGTTCGCCCGTGCGGTGAAACAGGTCGGGCTCGGTGTGTGAGAACTCGTCGTCCTGTGATGCTCAGATGGGCTCGAGCGACGCTCGAACGGTTCGTTCCTCGCGTTCGAGCGCGTCCATGACGAGGGGGTACGGGTTGATCTTGGTCCCGTCGAGCGTGACGGCAACGTGTGCGTGCGGGATCGTGTCCTCGGCGTTGCCGGAATCCCCGACGTACCCGATGACATCACCGGCGAAGACCTCGGTGCCGACGGTCAGTGTCGGGTAGAACGCCGACCAGGTCCCGCCGGCGCCATCGTCGGTTCCGAACGTGTCGTTGTTGAGGTGCAGGTACACGGACTGCCATCCGTCGCCGTGGTCGATACGTACGTAGTAACCCGATGAGGGCCGGTAGTCCATCTCGATGATGACGCCAGAGGAGACGGCGAGGACCGGTGTTCCCCGAGGGGCGATGATGTCGGTCCCTTTGTGGCGTCGGCCACCGGGGCGCCGTGCTCCCCAGGAGTCCTTGACCAGAGCGAACGACGAGTCGACCGGGAACACGGCGAAGGTGAAGTTGGCGTCCTGCGGGGCGGCGCTTGCGGGTGTCGGCGAGATGGCCGCCTGGAATCCGGCGAGTGTGATGCTGATCATCGCGACGAACGCGAGAGAGCGCAGAATGATGGTGTGCATGGGGGCCTGACCTCCTGGGCGGCACGTCTTCCTACCGATGGCCGCCTCGGTTGTGATGTCACCAGGAACGGTAGGTGCGCTGTTCGGGTACGCGCTTCTTTCGTTACAGAGATACACATACGGTCATGGTGGAAACCGGTCGATTGCATACAGGGCAGCGGTATCCTCCCCGGGAACTCACGAAGGATCTGTCTGTGCCCCAAACACCCTCTGGTACGACCGAGGCCACATCGCTTGCCGAGCGCCGAGCCGCCGCCAAGGAACGTCTCGGGACCCTGTCGATGCCGTCCGAGCGCGAGGAGATCTGGCGCTATCTCGACCTCGACTTCGACCCATCGTTCGGGTCCATCCCATCGGGGCCAGGATCGAGCGACGATGATCACGTCGTCACCGGGTGGCACGGAACCGTCGTGAGCATCGTCGACGGCTACACGACATCTCAGGGCATCTCGAGCATCGACGAACTCGAGGAGTCTGCCGACCTCACACGAGGGAGCGATCTGTTCACGACAGCGTTCGTCGCGTACTCGCCGGGTTCTGCCTACGTCGGAGAAGCACTGCTCGAGACACCCGTACTCGTCGACATCCAGACGACAGGGACAGCCACCACGTTCCCCGGTGTGCACATCGAGGTTCCCAAGGGGGGTGACGCCAAGGTCGTCATCAGGATGCGGTCCACGACCGATCAGGCGGCCACGGTCGTCCCGAGCATCACCGTGAACGTCGGCGACAACGCACGCCTCACACTCAGCATCATCCAGGACTGGAACTACGCGACACGCTCACTCGGGCGTGGCGTCATCCGACTGGGAAGAGATGCGGGCCTCGTGTTCAGCGAGGTCGGTCTCGGAGCCAAGCTTGGACGCTTGCATCTCGACGTCGACTTCGTCGGTGACGGATCGCACGGCAAGATCTACGGCGCCTACTTCGGAGAGGGCGATCAGGTCCTCGACTACCGGTACTTCATGAACCACATCGGAACCAACACGAGGGCAGACATGTTCTTGAAAGGCGCTGTTGCGGATCATGCGTTGTCCGTGTTCACCGGCATGATCCGGATCGAGGAGACGGGGAAGCGCACAGAGTCGTTCCAGACGAATCGGAACCTGATCCTCTCGGAAGGCGCTGGTGCGCAGTCCGTTCCCAACCTCGAGATACTCAACAACGACGTCAAGTGCGGGCACGGGTCGAGTGTCGGCCCTCTCGACCAGGACCAGCGTTACTACCTCATGTCGCGAGGCCTCACACCCAAGAGCGCCGACAGGTTGCAGGTACACGGCTTCTTTGAGGCCGTCATCGAGCAGATCCCCGACCAGCACGTCGCAGCGTGGGCCCGTGACAAGATCAACAGCAAATACATCACCGCCCAAGAAGAAGGGCGGGTATGAGCAGCGTCCGCGTGGGTCGGTTCGAGGACCTTCCGCTCGAGAGCGGTACCTGTGTCGAGATCGAAGGGACGCCAGTCGCCGTCTTTCGGGTCGACGACGGTGTCTACGCGATCGCCGACCAGTGCTCTCACGCCGAGGCGTCACTGAGTGAGGGCGAGGTGTTCGACGGTGAGGTCGAGTGCCCCCGTCACGGTGCAGCGTTCGATGTGACGACCGGCGCAGCGCTGACGCTTCCCGCAACAGTTCCCGTCGCGACGTACCGAACTGAGGTTCGCGACGGTGACGTATTCGTTTCTGCAACAGATAGTGAGGACGACCGATGAGCTACGCACTCGAGGTTCGCAACCTGAAAGCGCGGATCGACGATCTCGAGATCCTTCGTGGCGTCGATCTTGCCATCCCGTTCGGAGAGGTCCACGCGATCATGGGGCCGAACGGTTCAGGGAAGTCGACGCTCAGCCATGTGCTGATGGGCAAGACCGACTACCAGGTGGAGGGTGAGGCCTCCATCGACGGTGTTGATCTCCTGCCGATGACGGTCGATCAGCGGGCACGTGCCGGCTTGTTCGAAGCGTTCCAGTACCCGACCGAGGTCGCCGGCGTGTCCCTGAACAGCCTCACGGCCGAGATGGCAGCGAGTAACCCCGACGACGGCGGCTTCGCCGAACGGATCGCTGCGACGACGGAGCGACTCGACATGGAGCGGTTCCTCGATCGAGCGGTGAACGTCGGGTTGTCCGGTGGTGAGAAGAAGCGTTCTGAGATGTACCTCCTCGGTGTTGCAAACCCGAAGGTGGCGATCCTCGACGAGATCGACTCTGGTCTCGACATCGACGCGGTGCGTGAGGTCGCAGCCATGGTCGAGGCGTTGCGAAGCCCGCAGCTCGGCGTCGTGATCATCACGCATTACAGCCGTATCCTGCGATACATGGACGTGGACACGATCCACGTCATGGTGGGCGGACGCATCGTCAAGACCGGTGGGCCCGAGATCGCCGAGGAACTCGAGGGCGCCGGGTACACGGAGTACCAGGTGGCTTCGGCCGGTTGACGGCCGACATGGAGCCTGCCATGAACCTCGAGATCGTCTATGTAGCCGATCCCATGTGCTCGTGGTGCTGGGGGTTCGCACCGACCGTCGAGCAGGTCGATACCGCCTATGACATCCCGCTTAGGGTCGTCGTTGGAGGGCTCAGGCCGGGCAACCGTGCCGAACCGCTCGACGCGATCCGCGGTCTCCTCCAACATCACTGGGGCCAGGTCGCTGCAGCGAGTGGACAGCCTTTCGACCTTGCAGGCCTCGACCGTGAAGGTTGGACGTACGACACGATGACCGCCGACACCGCGGTCGTGACGATGCGCCAGATGGCCCCCGACGAGACGCTGCGGTTCTTCGCGAGGGTCCAGCGTGCCTTCTATGCCGAGCGTATCGACGTCACCGACCCGGCTGTCTATCCGTTGCTGCTCGATGGTTTCCCCGTCGACGGCAGCGACTTCGTCGAGGCGCTCGTCTCCACTGAGATGCGCGCAGCAACGGAGAAGGACTTCGAGGAGGCTGCATGGCTCGGCGTCACCGCGTTCCCGACACTCCTGTTGCACGACGGCACGTCGACCGTTCCCCTGAGCCTCGGCTATGCACCGTTCGAGCGTGTTGGGCAGCGCCTCAACGGATTGCTTGAACGCAACCACCCCGAGGTCGCCGAGGGCCTGGTCTGCGACATCGACGGCGGGGCCTGCTGAAGCTACAGATCGGGGAGGCTGCCGTCGGCCGCCATCGCCTCGAACCGCGTACGGACCGGCCCGTCGATCCATTCCGGATGGCTGAAGATCCAGAACCGTCCCTGTCGCACACCGTCGAGCACGATTCGGCCGACGTCGTCGGGGTCCATGCCGGTCTGGAGAAGCCCGGCCTGGGCGCCCTTGACCATTGCCAGTTCATCGGGTGACGGTTCGTACCCGGAAAGGCGCGCATTGTGCATCGCGTTGTCGATCGCATGGGTCGCCACCTCGCCCGGGCAGAACACCGACACCTCGATCGG
>CAYLVM010000103.1:0-8827 GCA_964387145.1 uncultured Acidimicrobiaceae bacterium | reverse complement strand
GGAGGGGGTTAGCCGGTGGAGCTGGCGGACTCGCCGCTTGCTGCTGCGGCGGCGTCGGCGATGATGCGGTTCGCTTCCTCGATCAGGGCCCTGGCGTCGTCCACCTTGCGTTGGTACTCGGCGAGGTCACCCTGGCGGAGCGCAACGTCGGCGTCACCGAAGGCGGTCTCGGCCTGAGCGAGAAGCTGTTCGACCTGCTGCTGGATCGTTCCCTGCGGTGGCTGAACGTCGCCGCCGCCATCGCCGCCATCGACGGGGGTGCCGTCGGCTGCGCCGAAGAGCTTGATGAGGACCTGGTCGAGGGAGTCTGCAATCTCGATACGGCTGTTGTACGACGCCACGACACGCTTGAACTGCGGGATGCCGGTACGACCGCCACCGGTGTCCGCAGCGAGGTAGATCGGCTGAACGTACAACAAGGAGTCCTCGATGGGAACGACCAACATGTTGCCCTTGACCACATCGGAGCCGACCTGGCCGAGCAGCGTGAACTCAGAGGACACCTGAGGATCCTGCTCGATGAAGTCGCCAACCTGGCCCGGACCGTCGACCTGGCGGTCCTCAGGCATCGTGTACTCGATCAGGGTCCCGTACTCCTCGAGCGGACCCGACTTGGCAACGACGAACGACGCCATGTTCGGACGGGCCGCCGGTGTGAACGGCTGCATCAACAGGAACGACAACCGGTCCTCTTCAGGGAGCTCCATCAGCAGGTAGTACGGCAGCATCGGGCTCGTCCCGAACGTGCCCCGTAGCGCGGCCTTGGGACTGTTCGACGGATCCCGTGCGATCTGCCACGGATCGTTCACCTGGAACAGATCCACCGGATCGGTCATGTGATACAGCTTGTAGACATCGGTCTGGATACGGAACAGGTCCTCGGGGTAGCGAACGTGGTCGACGAGCGCGGCGGGGAACTCGTCGATCGGCTTGAACAACCCGGGGAAGATCTGCTCGTTCGTCTGGATGAGGGGGTCATCGGGATCGATGACGTACATGTCGATCGTCCCGTCGTAGGCGTCGATGACCGCCTTGACGGAGTTGCGGATGTAGTTGAACCGCCGTGGCAGCTCCGCTGTGTTGTTGAGCCTCGCTGTACTCGCCATCTCCGAGTACGGGAACCTGTCGGTGACCGTGTACATGTCGATCATCCACACCTGCCTGCCGTCGGCGATCACCATGTACGGGTCGTTGTCGGCGTACAGGAACGGAGCTATTCGGGCGATGCGGTCCTTGATGTTGCGGGCGATCATCACCCGGCTCTCACTCGTGACCTGGCCAGAGATGAGCGTGTTGAGATCCCCGAAGCGGAGCGCCCAGGCCGTGCGTTGGAAGAGGTTGCCGAGGGGGACACCGCCGGAACCGTCGTAGGAGTTCGTCGACGTGGTGTCCGTCCCGTCCTGAGGGATGTCGACCTCCCCCTCCTTGGACCCTGCGATCAGGAAGTCCCGTTCGGCACTGTCACCGAAGTAGATGCGGGGCTGGTCGATCTCGAGCAGGGGGTCACCGGTCACGTTCACCGGAGGGATGTCCTTGACGAGGAAGTCGGGGAAGCCGTCACTCGTCACGTCGTTGGCAGGGCTGAGGACCACACCGAGACCGTGCGTGTAGATGAGCCTTTCGTTCACCCAGCCAGCACCGGGGATCAGGGCCTCATCGAGACCACGAGCAGCGGTCATGACCTGGGTGATCTTGCCGTCGATGATGTACCGGTCGACGTCGATGTCTGCAAAGTCGTAGTACGTCTTGATGTTCTGGAGCTGGGGATACGTCTGGGCGAGCACCCCCGGATCCCACAGCCTGATGTTGTCGACCGTTGGCCGGTTCGCCTCGATCTGGGCCGCTGTGAGGTCGGTGGATGCGTTGAACGAACGCACGTCGACCTTGTCGAGACCGTAGGCAAAGCGCGTGAAGTCCAAGTTGTGCTGCACATAGGGCAGCTCCCTGTTGAGCTCGTTCGGTTCGACCGAGAACCGTTGCACGACCGCCGGGTAGATACCCCCGACGCCGATCGAGGTCACGAGCCATATACCGAACGCCACCGCAGGAAGTGTCCACCCCCGGAACCACACGTTGACGAGCAGGATGATCGCTGCTGCAACCGAGATGAAGATGAGAAGGTTGAGGGCAGGGACCTGCGCGTTCACATCGGTGTACGACGCCCCGAAGACCTGGCCCCGGCTCGAGTACAACAGTTCCCACTTGGCGAAGATGTACCCGACGGACTTGAGGAGAGCGATCGCTGCGAGGAGCACCGAGATGTGCGCCTTGACTCCCCCCGATGTTCGCTGGCCGGACGTACCGGTCGCGACCTTGATACCACCGTTGAGGTAATGGGCAGCCACGACGATGAGGGTGACGACGAGCAGCAGCTGGAACAGCCAGCCGTAGACGTCGCGGTACAGCGGCAGACCGAACACGTAGAGGGACAGGTCGTTGCCGTAGATCGGGTCGACCGTGCCGAACGGGACACCGTTGCGCCAGTACAGCCAGTCCTGCCACCACGCTGATGCACCGAGACCGACGAGGACACCGAACGCCAGCGAGAACGACGCCCGCACGAGCTTCGCCCGGGGCTCGATCCACAGCTGGTACCGCTCGAGGAGTTCCTCATCGGGCGCGCCGGTGAGGACGAGCAGGCTGCGTGGTGAGATGCGGTCGACGATCCACAGGTTGAACCAGAACACGACGAACGCAACGATGGTCGCTCCGCCGATCAGCCACACCTTCGTGAACGTGAGCGTCGACCAGACGCCTGCACTTCCCAGCTCGTCGTACCACAGGTAGTCGGTCCACAGCGTTGCGAGCCAGCGAGCGGTGAGGAGGAGGATGAACCCACCCGCAACGACGAACGTCGCGAGTCGTCGGACACCAGAGCCCTGCCGGTAGTTGATGGGTTCTCTGTTGATCACAGCGGTGATTCTATGGCATTACCGGGATTGCTCGGCCGGTTCCGCTCACTTTGACGACTAATCATGTGAAAGGGCCGTCGCCACGGCCGCGACACGGCGCTCGGCCTCGTCGGATCTCCACGTGCGGAACACCTTTGATGCTGCTGCTGCGACTGCCCGCTCCCCCGATCCTGCGTCTCGTGCCCGCTCGATGGCCGACGTCACCGAGTCGTACAGGTCGGTTCCAAACGCCGAAGCTGCCCCCTTGTCGTCGGACGCGCCGACAGCAGAGGCAAGTTCGGTGAACGGTTCTGAGAAACGATCGGTGAACGTCTCGTCGGGGAGCCACCCGTCCTGCGAGCGAAGCTGCTCGAGCGTATCGTTCTGGAGATCGACGAGAGCGCGCTTGATCGTGCGCAACGCTGCGTTCTGTGCCGGGATGAGGGAGGAGGTGGCAGGAGCCACGCTATCGGCCATCGGCTGTCGGCCGTCGGCAGCAGGGGACTCGCTGTCGGCAGCGGCTGGGGGCTCATCGGGAGCCCCGCTATCGGCTGTCGGCTTTCGGCTGTCGGCTGCAACTGGAACATCGCTGTCGGGCGGCGGTTCCGCTCCGGCCCTGAGCTGTGCGAACAGCGAACCCAGGTCATCAACCGGCGCAGGTTGCGGCGCAGGCACCGGTTCGGGTTCTGGGGTAGGTTCAGGCACAGGCTCCGGCTCGGGTTCCGGCGTTGGCTGCGGCTTGGGTTCCGGTTCTGGTTCCGGTGCGGGAACAGGCACAGGTTCCGGCACAGGCTCTGGTTCCGGTGCGGGCACGGGCGCAGGTTCCGGTATCGGGTCGGGTTCCGGTGCGGGCACGACGTGGAGTTCGGGTTCGGGCTGGGGATGCTCGTCTGCCGACCGGTCGGCGCCGACCGGTGTCGGAGCGATGGTCGTGACGGTCTCGACCGGCTCGATATCCGATTCGTCGGGCAACGGTTCGCGTTCACGCCGGTGCAACGCTTCGACCTCGGCAACAAACGAGTCTGCGTCGACGGGGTTGAGCGGGATGACCTTGCTCCCCGCAACGATCTTGACCGACCCACCATCGGGTGAGTGATGCGTGCCGCCGTCGTCCTGCGGTGGCGGCACGACATCGGGGATCTCGGGGACCTCGAGTTCCTGTCGCTTCGATTCGATCTCGGTCTCGAGATGGCCGATAGACGCCCGAGCTGCTTCGAGTTCGGCGAGGAGCTCACTGCGACGCTCCTCGAGGGCACGGGCTCGCTCCTGAGCGAGCTCGGCCGACTGATTCGCGGCCGCGAGAACCCCGTCGCTCTCGGATCGGGCATTCTCGATGATCTGGTCTGCCTCGATCCGGGCCTCACCGATCGTGGAGTCACGGTCCCGTTTGGCGTCACCAACGTGGCGTATGGCCTCGCGCTCTGCCTCGGCACGGATGAAGAGTGCCTTCTCTCTGGCCTCCTCCGCCAACGCTTTCGCCTCGGCAAGGGCAGACTGGAGCATCGAGGAGCCTTCGTTCCAGGCTGCAGCACGCATCGAGTGCGACTGCTCCATTGCCTCCGACAGCATCGTCGACGACGTCTCCTTCGAGGTGGCCTCCAGCTCTTGGGCGTCGGCTGCTGCCCGGGTCCGCATCCCTTCGGCAGCGGCCCGTGCAGCTTCGAGGATCGCTCCGACCTCTCCACCGATGGTGTTGAGCTCTCGCGCAAGGGCCTCGGCATCGTCAAGTCCCAGGGCGATCGCTGCGCGGTCGGCTTCGCCGATCGACTCCTCGAGCTTGTCGATACGGCGTGCTACCGATGCGAGGAACTCATCGACCTGGGTCCGGTCGTAGCCCTTTCGCACGATGTCGAACCGGCGAGTTCGAACCTCGCCTGAAGTCACTTCCTCGGCCATGTGCGGCAGCGTAACGGGGAAGGTCGCCGCGGGTGCGGATTGTCAGAGAGTTGCGAGGAATGTCAAGGCGTCGTCGACCGTCTCGACGCGTACGACTTCGATGTCGCCCTTGGCTGCAAGCACCGCATCGTCGTAGTTATTTGCGGGGACGAGCACGGCTCGTGCACCGGCATCGATCGCACCGTACACCTTCTGGGTGATCCCACCGATCGCACCCACGGATGCGTCCCGAGAGATCGTGCCGGTCCCTGCAATGCGCTCACCGTTGGTGAGTTCGCCCTCGGTGAGTTGATCGATGATCTGGAGCGTGAACATCAACCCCGCCGATGGGCCTCCAATGTTCTGCGAGTCGATGATCACCTCGACGGGGAACTCGATGATGGGCGCGTTGTTGTCGAGAAGCACCCCGATCATCGGCCTCGTCGGGTCATCGACGTGAGGCCCGAGTTCGACCTCGACGAACATCGTGTTGAAGGCGTCGACCTCACCCTCGATGGGCCGCTTGACGAGGAAGTCGATCAGGTCGCCGATTTCTGCATCCTCGAGGTCCTTGATGATGTCGTCACGGAACGCGACGACCTTGCCGTCCATCTCGACGATCACGTCGTTGGGGAGCAGCACACCGTCGGCACCCGAATCGGGCACGGTGTCGATCACCAGTGCCCCGGTGCCGATGAGGGTCACCTCGTAACCGAGCGATGTCAGAGCAACGTAGATCGCGTCGGTCTTTGATTGCTGCATCGCAGCAAGGCCCTCACGTTTGAGCTGCTCCTGGGAGACACCGATGGGGCGGATACGTTCACGTGCACGCACCTCGACTTTGGGGTCGATCATGCCGGCGGTGTACTCGAAGACGTTCGCCTCGAGGAGCGAGACGGTGAGGAACAGCAGTTCGCCGTCCTCGCTGACGACACCGTCCTTGACATGAACGAAGTCGGAGGTGTCGTACACGGGACCCGGGCTCAGCGTGTAGTACGGAACCTCTATCGGCCAGGCAATGGCGACGGCGATCCCGAGGAGGATGAGGATGGAAGCAACGATCCACGGCCACCTCGGTGACGGGTCCGATGGCTCGAGACTCTCAGGCACATCAGAGAACTCACCCGAGGTCGTCTCGGTCGCTGCGTCGTCTTCCATCCGATTGAGGTTACCCGTGCCGTTGCGTTGCACTCACACACTCAGCCGATACGCCGGCGTCCGACCAGATCGGCCTGCACCACGATGCGGTACCGTTCCGACCCCTTCGGGTGGCAGGCAAACATCGTCAACGTCGGGTCCGGCGTGTCGTACGTGATCCACAGGTCGTTCGGTTCGACGATCATCGTCCCAGAGACCGAGTACATCACCTCGAAGCCGTCGCCGTCGCTCATGTAGACGAGGTCGTCGGGGTCGAGACGGTCGAGATCGTAGAACGGACGCGTCTTGGTCGTGCGATGCCCTGCAAGGACCACGTTGCCTGCCTGCCCGGGGATCGCCGTGCCTGCCCAGTGGGCGGGGCCGAGGTCGATCACCGACATCGCCACACCGCTGCGAACGATCTCGTCGACACCGATCGATGGGATCACGAGAGATCCGAGAGGGACCCCCGAGGACTGTGAGCGGTGAAACGACGGCTGTCTCGCCGCGTTGGGGACGACGTTCTTAGGGGAGACCAGCGCCCGTACTGGGGCCGGTATCGCACCGAGCACACCTGCACCGATACCGGCAGTCACCATGAAACGTATGAACTCGCGGCGATGTCTCATATATGAACCTTCGGCCGGTACGTCATGTTCCTGTTGGGGAATCTAGAGTGTCGTCCACAACCCGTGAGGAGCACCCACCCGATGCAGACCGTTCATCCCGCCAGGACCATCGCCAACGTCGTGATACCTCGCAGCGCCATCACGACGGCAGCCCTCATGGTGGGCTTCGCTCTCCTCACCGCGTTCGCAGCCCAGATACGGATCCCGATCCCCGGCACCCCCGTGCCGATCACCGCTCAGACCTTCGCCGTCCTCCTTGCAGGGGCGGCCCTCGGGTCACGCCTCGGGGCAGGGAGCCAGTTGCTCTACTGGGCGCTTGGCGCCGCCGGCCTCCCCGTGTACGCCAACGCCTCCGGCGGCTGGGAAACCGCGATCGGTGCGACCGGCGGGTACCTCTTCGGGTTCATCGTCGCGGCATGGGCGGTTGGGTACCTCGCCGAGCGCGGCCGGGACCGCAAGGTCGCAACAGCGATCCCCGCTTTCCTTGCAGGCAACACGATCATCTACCTCATCGGTGTGCCGTGGCTCATGGTCACCGTCCCTGCGATCGACTCGCTCAACGTCGCCCTCGCGGCAGGCTTCGTGCCGTTCGTGATCGGCGACGTCGTCAAGATCGCCGCCGCGGGTCTCCTGCTGCCTGCAGCGTGGAAACTGATCGACACGGCACGCCGCTGAGCCGACTCGCAGCGGGTCTGCTCTAACCGTTTCTTCACACCGCTCTTAGGAACCTCTCAGGTTCTCCTCATCGTCGCCACGCGTCGGCAGCGGACGCTGTGTGCATGACGAAAGGAGAAGTCATGCATTGGAAGCGACCGGCCCTCGCCGTCGGTATTGCGGTGATCGCCGTCGCATGCACAACGGTCGAGGGAGCACCGACGGACATCCTCATCGAGGGTGTCACAACTTCTACGACGAACGCCGTGGAAGCGTCGGGGGGCCAGGCCACCGAACCCGTCGACACACAACCTGACCCGTCGGCCAGTCCGACGACGACGGTGGCCGTCGGACAGACCACGACCACCACGGTGTCAGGGTTCGAACCGGCTGTCTCAACGACGACAATCGTCGGAACGGCCGATGCGACCGAGGACACGACGACAACCACCACAGGGGCTTCGGCCGCTACGGCGCCGTCGAACGGTGACATCGAGGCCCTCCTCGACACACTCGACGACCTGCTGAGCGACCTCGACGGTCAACTCGACGGTCTCGACAACGCCGTCGATGAAGCGGCCGACAGCCTGAACCAGGACGAAGGAGACATTGGACAATGAAACGACTCAAGAAACTGCTCACCGTCGGGATCGCAACAGGCATGCTGCTGACCCTTCCCGCTGCGGCGAACGCACAGACCGACGAACGCCCCCCGGTGACGGCGACCGCTGAGGGAACAGAGACCACAGCTACTCGGCCGTCGATGGACTCCATCAAGGAGCGAGCAGCAAAGGCGATCGAGGCCAGGCTCGACACGCTCGACGAGCTCACGAGCCGGGTGACGGGCAGCGAGCACATGACCCCCCGCCACAAGAGCACGCTCCTCGGCGAGTACGCATCGGCGAGCTTCGGACTCGGCGTCCTCGGTGACCGGATCGAAGCGGCAACGACGTACGGAGAACTCCGGGACCTCGTGCCCAGGATCGCTGCCGACTTCCGCATCTATCTCGTGGTCGTTCCCAAGACCCGCCAGGTCAACGCGTCGGACCGTGTCGGCGACGCAGTCGTGCGCCTCGATGAGGCAGCCAACACGACCGCAGAGGCGATCCGACGTGCCGAGGATGCCGGCTACGACATGACCGATGCGAAACGGTGGCTCATCTCGGCACGCGACGACATCGCCGAGGCACGCAACACCGGTGTGCCCGTCGCCGACAACGTGATCGGACTCCAGGCCTCAGACTGGAAAGAACCCGCAGCGAGCGAACTCGCACAGGGCCACCGCAGGCTGCTCAACGCCAGTGTGGATCTCCGCAAGGCCAAGGCATCCCTCGAGCAGGCAAGACAAGCCATCGAGGACGCCATCGGTTCCGACGCCTGACGAACCCAGGAAGCTGGGGGATGGGGCTCCGTAGTCCTCATCCCCCAGCTTCCTGCGTCCCCCATCACGTGTCACGTAGCACGAGAGGGTGGACCGCGAGCCCGCCCTCCTCCCGTCCCCCCTTCAGCCTCAATCCGCTGTTTGGCACCGTGATACCAGGCTCTTTCTCCCGTCCCCCCTTCAGCCTCGATCCACGAGGTCGAACCCGTCTTCGGACTTCTGATGCTTCCGTCCTCCCCTTCAGGGGGGACAAGCGAGTC
>CAYLVM010000102.1:0-8980 GCA_964387145.1 uncultured Acidimicrobiaceae bacterium | reverse complement strand
CTCAAGGATGGCGGCACGGTGCGCATCCGTCCGATCGTGCCCGACGACACCGATGCCCTTGCAGCGTTCGTTCAGAACATGTCGACCCAGAGCAGCTACTTCAGGTTCTTCCGCGTCAAGCGCGAGCTCGATGCCGAGGAGCTCGTCGCGTTCACCGACCTCGACTACCGCATGAACATGGCGTTCGTCGCGATCGTCGACGGAGAGCTCGTCGGTGTCGGACGGTACAACGCCATACCCGGCGATACGGTATCGGCTGAGATCGCGTTCACCGTTGCCGACGCTTACCAGGGGATGGGTATCGGTACGCTCCTCGTTTTCAGGATCTCTGCGTACGCCAGGGCGCTGGGCATCGAACGGTTCCGCGCGTTCCTCCTTGCCGACAACCACGCCATGATGCGTGTGTTCCGAAACGCGGGTTTCCCGCTCACCCGCGACATCGACGAGGGCGTCTATACGGTCGACATCCCGACCGAGGAGTCCGAAGCCGTCATGGCAGCGGAAGGGAAGGCGGAGCAGATAGCGACCGCTGCGAGCATCCTTCCCCTGTTCTACCCCCAGTCGATCGCAGTGATCGGTGCGAGCAGGAACAAGGCATCGATCGGTGGCCGACTCTTCAACAACATCATCAACGCCGACTTCATGGGGCCGGTGTACCCGGTGAACCCGAAGACGGCGATCGTACGATCGATCCCAACGTATTCATCGGTAAAAGACATTCCGGGCAGGGTCGATCTAGCGTTCATCGTCGTCCCTGCGCCGCTCGTGACAGACGTTGTCCAGGAGTGTGCGGACAAAGGCGTCAAAGGGGTCGTCGTCATCTCAGCTGGGTTCTCCGAAGTCGGAGAGACGGGGGCCTCGGTGGAGCGAAACCTTCTCGA
Source organism: uncultured Acidimicrobiaceae bacterium (assembly GCA_964387145.1). Classification (GTDB taxonomy): domain Bacteria; phylum Actinomycetota; class Acidimicrobiia; order Spongiisociales; family UBA5794; genus JAMBLL01. The sequence goes on along the minus strand of CAYLVM010000102.1, from coordinate 8,099 downwards.
GATCGCACGCGGTGCAGGCATGCGCATGGTCGGACCCAACTGCATGGGTTTGCTCAACACCGATCCCGCAGTCAACCTCGATGGGCAGTTCGGACCCATCATGCCTCCGAAGGGGAACGTTGCGATGTCCTCCCAGAGCGGCGCCCTCGGTCTTGCCATCCTCGACCACGCAGCGCAACTCGGCATCGGCATCTCGACGTTCATATCCGTAGGGAACAAGGCAGATGTCTCGGGCAACGATCTCCTCCTGTTCTGGGAGGAGGACCCAAACACGGACGTGATCCTCCTCTACCTCGAATCGTTCGGGAACGCGAGGCAGTTCGCCCGCATTGCACCGAGGATCGGTGCAAAGAAGCCCATCATCGCGGTCAAGTCCGGCCGGACGGCGGCCGGGGCACGGGCTGCGTCGAGCCACACGGGATCCCTCGCAAGTCTCGACACAGCCGTCGACGCACTGTTCACCCAAGCGGGCGTCATCCGGGTCAACACCCTCGAGGAGCTTTTCCACGTCGCCTCGTTGCTCTCGACACAGCCACTCCCGCGAGGCAGGAACGTCGGGGTCATCACCAACGCAGGTGGGCCGGCGATCCTCGCCGTCGACGCGATCGAGTCGCACGGGTTACACGTTCCGAAGCTCTCCGATGAGCTCCAGGCCGAGTTGCGGAGTTTCCTCTCAGAGGACGCCGCCGTTGCAAACCCCATCGACATGATCGCCGCGGCGGGCCCCGCCGAGTACCACAGGGCGATCCAGACGATGCTGGCAAGCGACGAGATCGACGCGTTGATCGCGCTGTTCATCCCGGCGTCGTACGAAGGCGTGGCCGATACGGCGACGGCGATCAGGAGAGCAGCCGAGGAGTCCGAGACGGGCAAGACGTTCCTCTCCGTGTATCTGAACTCGTCGGGCGTCCCCTCCGAGCTTGCGAGCACCACAGCGAAGTTCCCGATCTACTCGTTCCCGGAAAGCGCTGTGATGGCGCTGCGAAGTGCCGTCGAGTACGCCGAGTGGAAGGAGAAGCCGGTCGGGAAACTCGTTCGGTTCGACGATATCGACCGTGACGGTGCCCGTGCCGTCGTCGAGGCGGCGAGTGCCGGCGTCGATCACGATGGTGTGTGGCTCGATCCCGACGACGTCGATGCCGTACTCACGGCGTACGGCATCACGATCCCACGATCTGTCGTCGTGCACTCCGCGGATGCGGCGGTCGAGTTCGCCGAGCACCTTCCCACGTCCGTCGTCTTGAAGGTGATCTCCCCGTCAGCAGTACACAAGTCGGATGTTGGGGGAGTCGTGCTCGACGTGTCCGGGCGAGAAGCGGTCACAGAGGCGTACAACCAGGTGACGTCGGTCGTCGAAGATGTAGAAGGGGTACTCGTTCAGGAGTTCATCTCGGGAGGCCACGAGATCCTGATCGGGATGGTCGAAGACCCGAACTTCGGGCCACTGATCGTCTTTGGCCTCGGCGGCATCTTCGTGGAACTCATCGGGGACGTCGCGTTCCGCATCCACCCGTTGACCGATCTCGACGCCCGCGAGATGATCACCGACGTCAAGTCTGCCAGGCTGCTCGAGGGGTATCGGGGCGGTGATGCCGGCGATATCGAGGCCGTCATCGACGCGCTGCTTCGCGTATCGGCGCTCATCGAGGATCTTCCCGAAGTCTTCGAAATGGACCTCAACCCCGTGAAAGTGGGCACACCGGGCGCCGGTGTGCGTATCGTGGACGCACGAATCAAAGTTCGGCCCGTGGAGGGGACGTGGATACCTTCCCGAACCGACCTGCCGTCGAGGCTGTAAGTGAGGATGCATGCACGTTCGTGACCTGATGACGACCGACGTTGTCGCCGTTGCACCGACCACATCGGTGCGCGACGCGGCCCGGATGATGTTCCGCTATCGGGTGTCGGGCCTCCCGGTCGTCGACCCCGACGATCACGTGCTCGGGATCATCACGGAGGGGGATTTCCTTGCCATGGAGGTCGAACGCGCAGAGAAGGGAACCGCCCCCGAGACCGTCGAAGAGGTCATGTCCCACTCGGTCCTCACGGTCGAGCCGGGCCTCGAGGTGATCGAAGCAGCTCGTTTCATGAACACCAACGACGTCAAGCGTGTGCTCGTCGTCGAGGACAACCGGATGGTCGGCATCATCTCGCGGTTCGACATCGTCGCCGGGTTCACCCGTCCCGACGACCTCATCGAAGACGAGATCAGGGAGGACTTGATCCGCAGGGTGCTGTTCGTCGATCCCGAAACCGTGTCCGTTGAAGTTCACAACGGAGTCGTCACGCTCGTTGGGAGAATCGGCACGCGCACAGAGGTCAGGTTGATGGAGGAGCTCACACGCAGGCTCGACGGCGTCGCCGACGTCGACAACAGGCTCGAGTGGCGCATCGACGATACGACCGTCATCGACCAGTGAAGCCCGGCGAGTTCCAGCCGTCTTTCGCGGTGGAAGGCACCCCCGGTGATCCCGACGTGGTGTTCGCTCACGCCAACGGCTTCTGCAAGGAGGTCTGGCGTCCTGTGGTGTCGGAACTCTCCCATCTGCATCCCCACCTTCGTTGGCTGTCGGTCGACCTTCTCGGTCACGGTGAGAACACGGAGACCGATGGCCCGTTCACGATCGATGCGATCGCACGGGACGTCGCCTCCAAGCTCGAGGGGTGCAGCCCCACTGTGGGCGTCGGCCACTCCTCTGGTGGAGCTGCAATCGCCAGGGTCGAGGCGCTCCGACCTGCAACGTTCCGTAACCTCGTGCTCATCGAGCCGATCATCTACCCCCCGCCCTACCGGATGGCCGATGTCCCGATCGCCGACGCTGCACAGCGACGCAGGGAAGTGTTCACCGATCGTCGGGCAGCGTACGACAGATTCCTCGACAGCCCACTGCGAGACTGGCAGCCCGACGCCCTCGCCGCGTACGTCGACTTCGGCTTCGAGGACTCTCCCGACGGATGGAAGATCAAGTGTCTCCCCCGAATCGAGGCAGAGGTCTTCCGTCAGGGCCTCAACCATGACACATGGGATCGTCTCGATCAGATCTCGATACCGGTGACCGTTGTCTGTGGAGAGCACTCCGACACACACCAGGAGCCGCATCTCTCGACGTTCGTCGAACGATTTCGCGACGCCGAACTGATCGTCGTCCCCGACGTCGGGCACTTCGTTCCTATGGAGCGTCCCGACGTGATCGCATCGATCATTCAGCGCATCCTCGGTGACCCGTCTTCGCGGTGACGCCGGTACCATCGCCGGGATGCAACTCGTGTCACGCCCCCAGATCGATGCGATCCGTCGACAGCTCGACGCTCGAGGCGGGTTCCGTGTCGCCCGAGTCGATGTGTCCTTCGATACCTTCGACTTCGCCCGGACGGGGGCAGACCTCGTCGACCGGGCCGTGGCCTACTCGACACCGTCGGGAGAACGCATCGCAGGGCTCGGCACCGCGTGGAGGGCGACGGCGAGCGGTCCCGACCGGTTCGTTGCACTTCGCGATGAACGGGAGGGGGCCGGCCATCACGATCTTGTTTCGTTCGTGGGGTTCGCGTTCTCTCCGGAGGGACCGACGACTTCAACCTGGGAGGGGTACGAGGCTTCTGAGGTGTTCATACCTCGTATCACGCTCGAGAGCATCGACGGAGGGACCAGACTGACCGTTGCGGTACCCGATGGCGAACGAACCGAGCCGACCCTCGAACTGCTCGCCTCGATGCGATCTCCGAAGTGGATCGCCGTTGACGACACCGGGGATCACTCCATCGAGTCCCATCCCCACGTCACCGAGTGGGCGAGCACCGTGGCCAAGGCTGTGGACGTCATTCGGTCCGGGGATCTCGAAAAGGTCGTCCTTGCACGATCGGTGATCGTCAACTCCACGGAGCCCGTTGCCATCCTGCGGGTGTTCCGTGCCCTGGTCGAGCGCTACCCCCAGTGTTACAACTTCGCGTGGAAATCTGGTGACTCGGTGTTCATCGGAGCCAGCCCCGAACTCCTTGCAGACGTTCGGGGAAGGAGCCTCGTCTCGAACCCGCTCGCTGGTTCTGCAAAGCGCGGTGAAGGCGACCTCGATGACGCGGCGATCGGCGACGCGCTCCTTTCTTCGGACAAAGACAGGGAGGAACACCGTCTCGTCGTCGACGATCTGGCACGACGGCTGCACCGTCTCACGACTGAGGTGACGGTGCCTGGGACCCCGTCTCTCAAGAGGATGGCCACGGTGCAGCATCTTTCGAGCGAGATCCACGGAACCCTGCGTGACGACGTCGGGATCATGGACGTGATCGCAGCCGTCCATCCAACGCCGGCGGTCGGCGGTGTCGAGCGTGAAGCTGCCCTGCGTTTCATCGCTGAGGTCGAACAGATCGACCGTGGCTGGTACTCGGGTGGCGTTGGGTGGATGAACGGCCGGGGAGAGGGAGCCATCTGCATCGGGCTGCGTTGCGGCCTGATCCACGACGGGAGGACACATCTCTTTGCAGGTGCGGGCATCGTGGCCGACTCGCAACCAGAGGCGGAACTTGCAGAGACACGACTGAAACTACGGCCGTTGTTCGATCTCCTCGCCACCACCTAGGCGGAGCGCCTCGGCGACCGCCTGTCGGACGGTGTCGTGATGGCCGATGTTGGATCGCCTGTCGGTTCGGATCTCAATGAGTTCCGGTCCTTCTATCGGTGACGCCACAGCTGCTGTGAGCGCCTCGCGTGTTCCAACGGTGAGCGAAGGGACCCCCATCGCCTCGGCGATCGGTGCGAGGAACAGGCCGTGGGGAGTTCCCCAGTGTCGCTCGTACACGTCCGGGTCGACCAGAGGGCTCGATGCTTGAGGGAGGAACGAGAAGATGCCGCCACCGTCGTTGTTGACGACGATGATCCGTACCGGCACACCGAGCCTTGCTACCTCGCTGAGCGAGGACACGTCGTGGAGGGCGGCGAGGTCTCCGACCAGAACCGTCGTCGGTGTTCCTGCCACAGCAATCCCCATCGCGCTCGAGATGGTGCCGTCGATCCCGTTGAGCCCGCGGTTCGCGATGACGCGAACGCCGCTCCTCATGGCTGCGAACGCATCGACGTCGCGGATCGGACGCGATGATGCGACAAAGAGTGTCGTATCGAGCGGGACGGATCCGACGACCACCCGTGCGATCTCGGGCTCGTTCGGGAACGGTACGTCGATGAGGGCAGCCTCGAGTGCCTCACCGGCCACAGCATCGAGATCGAGCCACGTGTCGAGAAAGGTGCGGTCCGTGTTGTGTGGCATCGGGTTCGCCTTCAATACGGCGACCGGATCTGCTTTCAAGACGGTTCTAGCAGAGTCCAACGGATCGTCGAGTCGGGACGACTCGATCAGTATCTGGTCGGTTCCTGAGGATTCGAGCCAACGCCACATCGGTTTCGATGTTGGTATGGGGCCGATACGAAGCACGACGTCGGGTCGGTGCTGCGTCAAGGCGTGGGGAACGGGGCTTCCGGCACCGACGATCAGGTCGCCGTACGACAGAGTGTTGGGCCCGGTGGCGTTCGCCTGGGGATCGGCGAACATGGGAGCAGCCAGGTCCGCAGCCGCCTTCGAGATGAGGTTCGCCAACTCGGGATCGGTTCTGCCTCCCACGACGATCAGGACGTTGCGGCCTTCGAGATCGGCGAACAGGCCGCTCGGTACAGCGGGCACGTCGATCGACACGGTCGAACGGGAGGGTGGAGCGGGGTTCACCGGCATGCTCGGCAGGAGCGGCTCTTGGAAAGGAACGTTCGCGTGGACGGGTCCGGCAGGAGGCGTCACCGCCGCCGCGTAAAGTGCAGCAGCGTCGTCACGGCCCGAACTGTTCGGTGACGCCGGGTCGAGTTCGACGAACGTCTTGACGTGAGGGCCGTACAACCGGGTTTGATCCATGGTCTGGGGGGCTCCGGTGCCCCGGAGGCGTGCAGGGCGGTCCGCCGTCAGCACGAGGAGTGGGGTCACCGACTGGTCGGCTTCGACGATCGCAGCCAGGTAGTGGGCGGCAGCAGAGCCCGATGTGCACACGATGATCGCCGGTGTGCCGGTCGCCTTGGCGTACCCGAGGGCTGCAAAGGCAGCGGATCGTTCATCCCTGATCGAGATGTCGTCGATCCGGCGGTCGCTGGCGAGAGCCAGCGTCAGCGGTGTGCTGCGCGATCCCGGCGAGATGAAGGCAACGGTGCACCCCTCATCGGCGAACCCGCCGATGAGGTCGGCCGTGTATCGAAACGGGGTGTCGGAGTTGGTCACGGAAGGCGAGCCTACCTTCGCGTGATCAGAACACGATGCCGAGGGACAGGAGAAGTCCCGCGAACATCTGGAGCTGCGCCGTTCTCTTGAGGACACCGATGAGCGGTGGACCCGCCGTTTCGGTGTACACGGTGCGGATGAGCGGGATGCTCAACGGTGCGACGACGAGTGCGATCATCGTCATGGGGGGAAGCACCCCGAGGCTCACACTGAAGATGATCGTCACGAAGGCAAGGATCAGTGTTGCGGCGAAGAGTCGTCGCGCCCAGGTACGTCCGACCATGACTGCCAGCGTGCGCTTTCCCGCTTCCCTGTCGGTATCGATGTCGCGGATGTTGTTCGCCTCGAGAATCGCCGCCGCGAGGAACCCCATCACAACACCTCCCGCCCACGCCTCGGGAGGCACCGGGTTCGAGAAGACGAAACGGGTCCCCACCGTCGCCACGATCCCGAAGAAGACGAACACGAACAGCTCGCCGAGTCCGTAGTAGCCGTAGGGGATGGGTCCGTTCGTGTAGCCGAGCGCTGCGATGATCGATACGACACCGATGACGAGGATGGGCCAACCGGCGTACCAGATGAGGTAGATGCCACCGACACCGGCGATACCGAACGCGACGGCGATCCCGCGTTTCATGTCACTCATCGAGATCACACCCGACGCTACGGCCCGTTGGGGACCGATACGGGCTTCGGTATCTGCACCCTTCTGTGCATCTGCGAGATCGTTCGCAAAGTTGACACCGATCTGGATCGCGAGCGCAGCGACCAGTACGACGACGAAGGGGAGCACAGCGAACACGCCGTCACTCCAGGCACTCGCCGTGCCGATCAGCACAGGTGCGACCGAGGCGAGCAGCGTTGCAGGTCGTGCCGCCATCACCCACGGGTTCGGAGCGGATGTCACCGGGAGCTAGAACTGCCAGGGGAAGGACGAGTAGTCCGGATCCCGCTTCTCGAGGAAGGCGTCGCGTCCCTCCTGCGCCTCATCGGTTCCGTAGGCAAGCCGAGTGGCTTCCCCTGCAAAGATCTGTTGGCCGACGAGGCCGTCATCGGGAAGGTTGAAAGCGAACTTCAACATCTTTTGTGCCGTGGGGCTCTTGGCGGTGATCTCGCGTGCCCACTGCAGCGCCGTCTCTTCGAGTTCGTCGTGCGGTACGACGGCGTTGACCATCCCCATCGCGTGGGCGTCCTGCGCCGAGTAGTCCCGTCCGAGGAAGAAGATCTCCCGTGCCCTCTTCTGGCCGACCTGTCGAGCGAGCAGCGCCGAGCCGTACCCACCGTCGAAGCTCGCGACATCTGCGTCGGTCTGTTTGAACACGGCGTGCTCGGCCGATGCGAGGGTGAGGTCGCACACGACGTGAAGGCTGTGGCCACCACCGACCGCCCAGCCGGGTACGACGGCGATGACGATCTTCGGCATGAACCGGATCAACCGTTGGACTTCGAGAATGTGCAGGCGACCGAGTCGTGTCGGGTCGACCCCCTCGTCTCCCTCGTACTTGTAGCCATCCTTGCCACGGATCCGTTGATCACCACCGGAACAGAACGCCCAGCCGCCGTCCTTGGGGGAGGGGCCGTTGCCGGTCAGGAGCACACAGCCGACGTCCGGCGTCATCCGTGCATGGTCCAGAACCCGGTACAGCTCGTCCACGGTGGAGGGGCGGAAAGCGTTGCGAACTTCCGGGCGGTCGAAGGCGATACGCACCGCGCCGACGTCTCTGGCTCGGTGATAGGTGATGTCATTCAGATCGAAGCCGTCAACCGGCGTCCATGCAGTCGGGTCGAAGATGTCTGAAACCACGGTTCCTCCGGTGATGGTGGCACCGGCGATACTGTAGTGACCCATGA
>CAYLVM010000101.1:0-9023 GCA_964387145.1 uncultured Acidimicrobiaceae bacterium | reverse complement strand
TCCGTCCCCCCTTCAGGGGGGACAAGCGAGTCTGCGAGCGAGGGGGGACCGCGAGCCCGCGAGCCCGGCACGGCACAAGACCCGAACACGATCGAGCCCCCATCCTCCTGGCTCGAAGACTCGCCCGTCCTCCTGCTGCGCCAACCTCCCCCCATCCGTCCCCCCTTCAGGGGGGACAAGCGAGTCTGCGAGCGAGGGGGGACCGCGAGCCCGCGAGCCCGGCACGCGAAGAACCCGAACACGATCGAGCTCACCGCCTAACACTGTCGTCTATCCGACATAGGTGCGCGCTCCATACAGGGGAGATCGTTGACCCATCGTCCTGGCCAGGAGCCGGGGAGACCAACAATCACTCAGGAGGATCTCATGAGGAGTCGCAAGACACTCTTCGTCGCACTACTGGCGGCGTTCATGATCGTGGGGACGGCCGTTATCGCCATCGCCCACTCGACGGCATCAGGCAACCGCGTCGTGGACGCACCGAACAAGGTCGAGATCGAGACGACGGGCGACAGCGTTCGCTGGATCCTCCCCGGTCCACGGGAGCTCGACCCTGCCATCTTTGGAACCCCCGGTGCAGAGAAGGGCCTGGATCTCCTTCCACTCGCCAAGCGTGCCGACACCCCGAACGGCTACTTCTTCTCCATGAACGGCACGACGCCGGCCCCCACACCGTTCTCGGACAAGTCGATGGACATCACCGGTGAAGCCAAGATCGAGGCCAAGGACGTGACCGCAGTTTCGGGCCCAACGACCAAGGACGAGGTCGACGCAGAGTTCGAGTTCACCAGTCCCGCAGGAGACGAGTACAAGCTCGTCGTCAAGAAGGCACTTCCTGAGGTCGATCACGAGAACTTCGGCGGCGTCGGCATCAACGCCCTCCAGCACGGTGCCACAGGCATCGGTACGCCGCTCATGCCACAGCTGATGTCCTATGTCGCCTTCTGGGGCGCAGGCAGGCTCTGGGTCAACGGAGTGGAGCAGACCGACACCAGGTTCGTGCACTTCATGCTCTCCCAGCGTGTTCGCACGGATGTCAACGCAGATGGCAGCGGCTACGAGCTTGCCTTCAACGACGAGGTCGATGCCGACGGACCCTGGCAGGCGCACCTGATCCTGCCGCCGGTGGCACTGCGCAACGGCGGACCGGTCATGGATGTCCCGGTCCCAACGGGCTTCATCCTGCCCAATGGTGCCGAACAGCCATTCATGCACATCATGTTCGACTCCGTCAAGGTCGACGGCTGATCCCAACGGAAACACATCGATCACAGAAGGGCCCCGGGCATCGCTCCGGGGCCCTTCTGTCGTCCTCCGGCTCCGTGGAGCGCCATTTCTATGAACCCGGTGACGTCGGAGTACCAGGACATGCCGATAGCCTCCCGATCCTCAACACGGATGATTCGACTTGACCTTCCTCTCGAATGGATGGTCGACAATGAGCCCCTATATGACGAACGACCCACCACCAACGACACTCGCGACCGACACACCCTCCGACGCAAGGGCACGCCGACGTTCGCGTTTCACTGCCCTGTGGGTACTTTTCGGTGCCGTCTTGGGAGCACTCCTCATCGACCAGGTCAGCAAGGAGATCGCACTCCACGCACTGTTGACGGGACCCACGACACTCGCCGGTGTGCGTCTGCAGCTCGTCGCGAACCGCGGGATCCTTCTCGGGATCCCCGCACCGACCGGACTGGTCGTTCTCGCCACGCTCGGCGTGGTGATTGCTGCCCTGTGGTCGGCACGCGGGGCGCGCTGGACGACATCCCTCGCCTACGGGCTGCTTGCAGGAGGAGCGCTCGGCAACCTCGTCGACCGATTCCAGGACAGGCATTTCTTTCCCTCGGCCGCCGTGGTCGACTGGATCTCGATGGGACGGATCACCTTCAACCTCGCAGACGTCTTCCTTGTCGGGGGCGTAGTGCTCCTGCTCTTCCTCCCCGATGCCCGGGACGCCGACAAGACACCTCGTAAACCGGCCGGGTCCTTCCTCGACGAGGCTCAGGGATTCATCTGACCGTCACGTCGCGTTCATCCGGTGTCCGTACACTGAGCCCAACGATGACAACACCAAAGGTGCAGTGCCATGGACCACGAGAATGATTGGACCACTGTGGCGATGGAGCGTAGGAAAACGATCGCCCTCATCGCCCACGACAACCGAAAGAAGGACCTCCTCGAGTGGGCCACGCACCACCTAGCCGTGCTCAAGGAGCACAATCTGTGCGCAACGGGCTCGACCGGAGCGCTGATCGCGGACGAACTCGGTCTCGACATCGTGCGGTTCAAGAGTGGTCCGCTCGGAGGTGATCAACAGATTGGTGCCAAGATCGCAGAGGGTCGCCTCGACTTCGTCATCTTCTTCTGGGACCCACTCCTCGCACAGCCGCACGATGTCGACGTCAAGGCGCTCCTACGGATCGCGGTGGTTTACAACATCCCGATCGCCTGCAACCGCGCCTCTGCCGACTTCATGATCTCGTCGCCACTGATGTCGACGACGTACGAGCGTTCACTCGTCGACTACAGCGAGCGCATCCACCACTGACAGCGTCACGGTGGCGGGGTTCAGTGGTTGCCACAGCCTCCGTGGCCCCCGGGGCCGCCTGCCCCGACCGAGTCCGGGACGTCGATCCTGAAACCGATACCCGTTGCATTCTCGCGATAGTCGATCACCGCGTCGGAGAGCGCGTCGACCAGGTCCGGTTCCACCATGAGCTCGAGCCCTCCGAAGGTGAATACACGATCATCGGGGCGCCGCTCACCTTCGACTTCGAGGCTCCAGCCGTGGACGCAGCCATGTGGGCCGCGAACCACAGAGACTCGAACACCGACCGCAGCGCTCTGCGAGGCGATGATCGTGTGCAACTTCTCCTGGGCTTCGGGGGTGATCGTGATCACGTCTTCTCCGTTCGATGTGTGCTTTTCCGACGTGATCGTACACCATCCACTCGACTGGAAGGTCAAGCGTTCGTTCGTGCGCTGTGTTCTGTCGTGGGAACGCCCCCGCTGCACCCCCCGTGGCTGACGTCGTCGGTCGTACCGTGGGTGCACCACACGCAGTCACATGTTGCCGTGTGGCACGCACGATCCGGATGGTCGAGCCGTCTGCGACTGAATCGCGACAGTGACGCCGCAGCGATGGTCGACTTCACGATGTTGGGTGCCCAGTGCCGACTGAGCTGTCGCATGAGGTCCGGCGACGATGCATGTCTGTGCAGGAGATACGGCACGAACGCTTCGGGAAGGCGCTCGAACATGAGGCGGTTGAAGAGGGCTACCTCACGACGACGGCGGAAACTTCGCTCAGCCTCGTGGGCATAGTCGAAGTCATCGATCAGGGACCGGGCAGCCAGGGATCCCGACTCCATGGCGTACCACATCCCGAACCCCCACTCCGGGTCCTGAAGGCCGGCAGCTTCTCCAACGAAGAGGCGACCTGCCTCGTCATCGAATCCCGTCTTCCCGAACACTGATCCGTAGCCGGTGAACGGCCGAGCTTCACCCATGTCGAGATTCGGTATGAGCCGGGTGAACGTCTCGACCGTTCGTCGGCGAGCCTCCTTCCAATCGCTTGTCTTGCGAAACGAACACGTGGCGAGCGTGGCCTTGCCATCCCAGACCAGGAGATACGCATAGCCGGCCGGCGCAAGTTCTTCAGACACGATGCAGTGCGCCTGATCTTCCAGCGATGTTGGGAACACGTACCCTGTCGCGATGCCATCGGCGTAGCGCGGCCCGGTCGCCAAGATGTCACCTCGAAGCGCGTGTTCTGCTCGACGGCCGAGGAGGACCTCAGCTCCGGCGCCTCGTGCCTGGTCGAGCAGCGCCCGATCGAGGGAACCTGCCTCGGATCCGCGCCTGACCAGGTAGAACAGGGGTCGTTGAGATCGTGCGTGAGCGGGCCGTAGCGCCCGGTCGTAGAACGTCACCTCATGGAAGGGCTTGTGCGCAAAGGATGGCTCGATACCCATACGGTCGAGACGCTCGAGCGCATCTACCGACGATGACCAGTTCTCGAGTCCCTGGAAGTCTCCCGCAAACCGGTGCCCGACGGACTCTGCCTTCTCGTAGACACGGACACTGCGCTGTTGCCTTGCAAGCGTCATGGCAGCGACAAGTCCCGCCGGACCGGCGCCGATCACCGTGTGCGAATGTACTGCGCCGTGCATCGGAACCTCCGTTCGCGTCTCAACGTCCCCTCGGTGCGACCGTACACCTTCCATGCGGCGGGAAGGTCAAGGAACGCGACGATGAAGCCGATGAGGAACAAAGCCGTCTACTCTGCACTTGACCTTCCAGTCGACTGGAAGTGATAGGTTGGCGGTGGAGTCGACGAGGGATTGGAGAGCTTCATTGACCAGCATGCAAGAGGTCGTCGGACACAAGCTGAGCGATCAAGGACGCCGCCCCCCGAAACAAGGTGCCATCGGACGTGTGTGCCAGGCTGAGGACTGTGAGACGGTTCTCAGTATGTACAACAGCAAGGTGATGTGCTTCCAGCACAGCCCTACCCGATACCCCCGGATCCGCGGGCGTATCCCAAGCAGCGGTACACCGGTCTCTCAGGACTTCGTCGAGCCGTAGTCTCCGAACGGTTCGTCGCGCTCGCGCACTGCATCACGCCAGCCGACTTCGAGAGCGCGATCGACGAAATCGAGGCCCTCCTGGGTGTGTCTGGCCACACCATCGAAGAGGAACCCGAGGAGCCGGCTCGTATCCGGCTGATACTGGTGCCTGGCAACATCGTTCAGCAGCCACTTCATCATCTGCAACTGGTTCATCGGAAGCAGGGCCATCCGCTGTGCAAGCGACGATGTGTGATCGAGGAGATCGTCATCGGGAACGCATTCAAGAACGAGGCCGATCCGGGCAGCCTCCTGCCCGGGAATCTCGTCCCCTGTGAAGAGAAACCGCTTGGCTCGTTCGAGTCCGAGACGGGCCACCCACACCCACGGCGCTTCAGGAACACCCCACACACGTGCCGGCGGGTACCCGAACCGGGCAGATTCCGCAGCGATGATGATGTCCGTGTTCAGGATCATGTCCGTGCCCCCGGCGACGCACCAGCCGTGGACCGCAGCGATGGTCGGCTTCGAGATCTCGTGCAACTTCGCGAACGTGTTGCCGTACCGGCTGATCTCGCGAACATCGGCAACGGAGTCCCAGACGCGTTCGGCCGTCTGGTTCTCATCTGACTGTGCCAGCGTCGACCAGTCGAGCCCGAACCCCGCACAGAAGGCCTTGCCCTCGGCACGAATGAGAACGACTTTGACCGAGTCGGATGCATCGGCATCGTCGAGCGCCGCAGCGAGCTCATCGCGCAGCTGCGGCGTGATCGTGTTGTACTCGTCGGGTCTGCACAGCACCAGGTGCCTGACCGCACCGTCGTCTTCGATCCGAATCCCCGTCACCGTGCACCTCTCGCTTGGGGAGTTGACAGTTCACCGTCCTCGATGAACCCTCCAGTGCAGCATACAGCTCGCGGATCGGACGCTGAGTCGGCCTCGAACTGTGAACCGTCAGCTGTGAACTGTGAACTTCTTCAACCCTCGTTGATCCGGAAGTTCCTCATCATCCCCATGTCCTCGTGCTCGAGGTTGTGGCAGTGATAGAGGAACAGGCCGGGGAAGGTGGTGAACCTTCGCAACACCCGGACGCGTTCGCCGGGCATCACGAGGACCGTGTCCTTCCAGCCGTCGTCGACGTAGCCCTCCCGGACGCTGTCCCATGCGTTGCGACCCGAGTCCTCGATCGTGCGAGCGATGATCTGGAACTGCTGGCCGTGCATGTGCATCGGATGTGGCAGGCCACCGCCACCGCCGCCACCGCCCATACCGCCACCCATGCCGCCGCCGGCGTTGTAGAACTCCCAGATCTCCGTCGTGCCGAGCTTCACCTCTTCATCCGAGGCGACATCGAGCATCTCGAATCGTCTGCCGTTGAGCGTCCATCCGCCGCCGGCCATCGCAAGCGTGACCACTCTGGCGGAGTTACGATTCACGGCGTCCTCGAGTGAGGCGAAGCCGGGATCGGAGAGGTTCTCTGGCAACGCATCGGTGGACTCTGCGGCACGGTCGACGGTGAACGATGCGACATCGAAACCGGTGCCGAGCGGCAACGACGACGAGCCACCCATCATCCCCCCCGAGGGAGCGATGAACGGCAAGCTGATCAACTTTCTCGTGTCTCCGACACTGTCTGCGCCGAAGTCGACCCACAGGTCGACGCGTTCGGCAGGGCCGAGCGTCACGTATGGCCGAGTCACCGGATTCTCGAGCAAGCCACCATCGGTCGTGAGGACGACCAGAGGTGTGCTGTCATCCCATGCCAGCTTGTAGATGCGGGAGTTCGATCCGTTGAGAATGCGGAGACGGTAGGACCGCCCCGCAACGCCGAACGATGCATCGGGCGTTCCGTTGACGAGGATTTCTTCGCCGAGGAACCCGTTCATCTGGTCCATCATCCCGTTCGGGAGATACACCATGCGGTCGCCATCGAACGTCCTGTCCTGGATGACGACGGGAACGTCGAACTCGCCACCCGGGAGAGAGAGTGACTCCTCCTCGTCGTCGGTGATGAGAATGAGGCCAGCCATCCCTGCATACACCTGCGGGCCGGTACGTCCGTGAGGATGCGGGTGATACCAGTACGTTCCCGCCCTGTTCTCGACGGTGAACTCGTACACGTACTGTCCCCCCTCGGGAACGGCGAACCGGGGGTGACCGTCCATGTCCTCGGGAACGTCGAGGCCATGCCAGTGCACGATCGAACGGTCGGGTATCTCGTTGTCGAAGATGATCCGGACACGCTGCCCTTTACGGAAGTGGAACGTCGGCCCAAGGTACGACCCCTCGATGAGGGAGACCGCTCCGGGGTCTCCCTCCGTCACCTCGGCAACATATCTCCAGACGTCGGTGTCGATTCCGGATCGGATCGCGACCGTGTCGCGAATCGCCCGCAACGATATCTCGATGTCGACCGGTCCACCGGTGAATGACGTCGTTGTCGACGACTCCCCCGGTGCCACCGGCGGGGCCGATGTCGTGGTGGTTGGATCGGATGAAGGTGTGCAGGCAGCCACGACGAGGGCCGCAACACCCCCTCCTGACAGCGCAAGGAATGAGCGGCGTGTTACCGGGTTCTTCGACATCGGGGAAACATAGGGTCCAAGCCGTTCTCGTGACAATCCATATGGGTCGCCCGGACCTGGTTGGCTGGCTCCCGACGTGGGACTATCGTGGAACGAAATCCGGAGGTGGTGGCTATGAATCTCACAACACGTCGACTGATCGTTCTCCTGTTCTCGGTCATATTTCTTCTCGCTGCGTGCGGAGGAGGCGGCGATGACGCCGCTCAGGACGAGACCACGACCACCTCTGGCGA
Source organism: uncultured Acidimicrobiaceae bacterium (assembly GCA_964387145.1). Classification (GTDB taxonomy): domain Bacteria; phylum Actinomycetota; class Acidimicrobiia; order Spongiisociales; family UBA5794; genus JAMBLL01. The sequence continues at coordinate 1,631 of CAYLVM010000101.1, read as the reverse complement.
CACCGCTACGACGACCGCTGCAGAGACCACCACGACGGAGGCATCGGGCGCCGTTGTCGGTCTCCAAGGTGTGCGACAGGCTGTCGTGCGCATCGTTGCAGAAGGCAGCTTCGTGGATCCCGTGGAGGGTGCCGTGAACAACGCTGCCGGGTCAGGGTCCGGATTCATCATCGATCCGGGCGGCCTCGCCGTGACCAACAACCACGTCGTCACCGGAGCAGCGTTCCTCCAGGTCTACATCGAGGGTGAAGAGGATCCACGCAATGCCAAGGTTCTGGGAGTATCGGAGTGCTCCGACCTGGCGATCATCGACATCGACGGCGCAGGGTTCCCCTACCTCGAGTGGTTCGACGGCGATATCGTCACAGGTACTGACGTCTACGCGGCGGGCTTCCCGCTCGGCGACCCCGAGTACACCGTGACCGAGGGCATCATCTCGAAGGAGAAGGCGGATGGTGAGACGAGCTGGGCTTCGGTCGACTCGGTCATCCAGCATACGGCCAAGATCCTGCCTGGCAACTCCGGGGGACCACTCATCACCACGGATGGCAAGGTCCTCGCTATCAACTACGCGGTGGTTCAGGACCTCGACATCAACGAGGCGATCAGCCGCGACGAGGCGATGAAGGTACTCAATGAGTTGATCGCAGGGAACGATGTCGACTCCATCGGAGTCAACGGGTCGGCGTTCTCCGACGGCGAGTACTCAGGTATCTGGGTGTCGGGCGTCGCGTCCGGATCGCCCGCTGCCAACCTCGGAATCAAGGGTGGAGATATCATCACGAAGATGGAGGGTCTCGTGCTGGCAACGGACGGAACCAAGGCGGACTACTGCGACATCCTCCGAAGCAAGAACGAGGACGACCCCATGGTCGTCGAGATCGTCCGCTTCGACACGGGCGAAGTACTCGAAGGCACGTTGAACGGCGATTCGGGTCTCCAGCTAGCGTTCTCGTTCGCAGAGGAACTCGGAACAGAAGTCGGCACCGATACGGCAGCGGCGTACGAGTACACCGAGGTCTACGACGACTATGGCGTGATCATGATGAAGATCCCCACGACCTGGTCCGATATCGACGGAGCCGAATGGTGGATCGACGGCGAGCTGATAGGCAACGCGATCACCGCGGCACCGAACCTTGATAGCTTCTACAACAGTTGGAGCACGCCCGGTGTGTTCTTCGGCGTATCAGAGGTCCTCTACGAGACCACGAACGCCGGTGACCTACTCGACACCTGGGAGTATTCGAGCGACTGCGAGTACGACGGGCGCACCGACTACGAAGACGCGGTCTACAAGGGTGCGTACGACCTGTGGGTGAACTGCGGTGGGACGAACACGGCACTCCTCGTCCTCGAGGCCTACCCGTACAACAGCCTGTTCGCTGTTCTCGTCCAGATCCAGATCGTCACGGAAGCCGACCTCGAAGCACTCGACGTGATCCTTGCATCGTTCGATGCCGTGGATGTGTGAGGAAGGTATCTGGTACTTGGTACTTGGTACTTGGTACTTGGTAGGCGGGTAGGGGGTCTGAGCGAGCAGGCTCTGCTCGCTCGTGCCTGAGTCTCTGCCATACCGGGCTCGAAGACTCGCTTGTCCCCCCTGAAGGGGGGACGGAGGCTGTGGGGTT
>CAYLVM010000100.1:0-9096 GCA_964387145.1 uncultured Acidimicrobiaceae bacterium | reverse complement strand
CTGCGTGAGGCACAACTCTCGACGCTCGCCGGCTTCATCAAAGCCCTCGAGGCCAAGGATCTCTACACCCGTGGCCACACCGAGCGGGTCGCCTACTTCTCGAACATGATCGGCCAGGAGATGGGGTTCAACGGCACGCAACTCGAAACGCTTCGTTGGGCCGCTCTGATCCACGACGTCGGAAAGCTCGCCGTGCCTCGCGAGGTGATCCGTAAGAAGGCGCGCCTCACCCCGCAGGAGTACGAGGAGATGCAGGCCCACGTGCACCACGTCGAGGACCTCCTCAACGAGGTCGAGTTTCTGCGTCCGATGGTCGAGATCGCAAGCAACCACCATGCACACTTCGACGGAAACGGCTACCACGGTTCGTCGGCCCACGATGGTGACGTGCCATCACTCGAAGCACGAATCCTTGCGGTCGCCGACTCCTTCGACGCAATGACCTCGACACGGTCATACCGCGTTGCGCTGACCCAGGAGTACGCGTTTGCCGAGCTTCGCCGCCACGGCGGGACACAGTTCGACCCCGACGTCGTCGAGGCGTTCGTGGCCGTGCTGACTGCCTCGGGTGAACGGTACGGGTCTCCTGTGGAGATCACCGAGCAGGAAGCTCGGCGTAGGGCCGAGCAAGGCATGGGGCACGCCCACTCCATCAGCGACCCCGCGCCCGGCAGGCTCGACTACGGACCGGACGCCGCCCATGGCTGAGAACAGGCTCCGCCTCATCGCCGTCCTAGCGCTCCTGACGCTGTTCGCCGGGTCCATCGTGTTCACGGTGACGGGGACTCTCCAGACCAACGTCGATCCCCTCGTCTGGCTCCTCGGTGTCGGGGTGTGGGTCGTTGCCATGGTGATCGCGATAGTCATCACCGTCCCCGCTCCTTCGGGAACGAGGCTGAGTCTCGGCATCGGTGCCGTTGTCGCCGGTTCGATCCTGGTCGACGACACGATGGCGCTTGCTTCAATCGTCGCCATCTCCCTGACCCTCTCGTGGTTGATCCAGCACAACTTCGACATCGGCCACGCGAGGACCGACGGCGACCTGCTCGCCGACTCCGTTGCCATGGCCGTCTACGTCTTCTTGCACACGGTGGCGTTCGGTGCTCTCGGCACGACGTTCACGGTCGGGTACAGCTGGATGGTGGTCGCCGCGGTCGCCGCCGCCGGTATGGCATGGTTCATCATCCGGGCCCTCGTAGCGGCCTTCGTTGGGCTCGAGCGCACGGAGCTCGCGGGGCGGTATCTCTGGCTCCTCGCCCTCGAGGACTGGGCCGTCGTCATCTCGATGTTCGCTGCTGGCACCCTGTTCGGCCTGACCTGGCCGGTCATGGGGTTGTGGTCGGTCGCCGTTGCGCTCCTTCCCTACGCCTTTGGGCACCTTGCCTTCGAGCGGTACCACTCGACGAGGGTCACCTACGGGCAGACGATCCGTGCACTCGCACAGATCCCCGAGGTTGCAGGCCTCGCACCGCTTGGACACGCAACACGTACTGCCGATCTCGCCGTTGCGATTGCACAGGAACTTGGCCTCCATCCCAACGACGTGATCGAACTCGAGTATGCGGCACTGATGCACGACGTTGGACGCATCACGCTGAACGAGCCGGCGATCCTCAAGGCCGGATACACCGACCAGGACATTGCACGGTGGGGTGCTCAGATCATTGCAGAGGCACCGTACCTCGATCGGGTGAGCGAACTCGTCGAGCAGCAACACCGCCCGTACCGCTCACCCGGAATCGAGATCGACCCCGACATCCCTGTGCCGTCGAAGATCATCAAGATCGCCAGCGCGTATGATCAGGGCCAGATCGAACTCGACCTATCACCGGTCGAGTCACTCGAGAAGATCCACCAGGGCTCTGCGTACGAGTTCGATCCTGCGATCGCCGCGTCTCTTCGCAGGGTGCTCGTGTTCCGGGGCGAGATACCGTATTAGAGGTACTTGGTATCTGGTACTCGGTACTTGGTATCTGGTACTTGGGGGGCTCGAGTACATCCGACTCGTGTTTTCACACCCCGTTCTCTGGGTGTGAGTCTGTGCCGTACCGCACTCGCGTGCTTCTGTCCTCCCTTCAGGGGGGACGGCAGAGGAGCGCAGCGACGATGCAGGGGGGAGTGTGAGCCTGCGAACACGAAGTGGAACCGACTTGCGCGGGTCCTCGCGTACCGGGCTCGCGGGCTCGCGGTCCCCCCTCGCTCACTGCGTTCGCTTGTCCCCCCTGAAGGGGGGACGGAGCACCAGCTACCAGGTACCAAGTACCCGGGACCTACCTCTCGGTTCCGGATGCAGAGCCCGGGACTCCTGCCGCACCGTGGGAGAACAGCGAGAGCGGCCGTCGCATCTGATCCTCGAGGAAGACACCGATTCCGATGGCAAGGAAGACGTCACCGAGAGAGAGCACCGAGCGTGGGACCGGTATCACATCGGCGAGGAACGGCAGCACGGTTTCAGTCGTCAACAGCACGTGTTTCGCTCCAAGCACCATGGCACCGTTACCACCGCCCGCGATGATGGCTGCTTCGGTGAGGACGGGCATGCCCGCGTTGGCAACGATCACAGAGAAGTTCATCAAGATGCCGATGCCTGCGATCCAGATACCCGAAGACGTGCGGTTCAACCACACGAACAGCAGCAGAGGCAGGTACGAGCCGAGGATCAACGACACAGCGGCACTGTGATACTCGGATGGGAGGAAGTTGGCGATCGAAAGCATCACAAACCCGATCGGGAGCAGCCACCACAACTTCACCCGAATCTCAGTCAGGTTCCGCAGCCTTCCTCCGCGCATCGCACCGAGGATGATCGCGATCACGAGAACCAGCAGCATCCACTCCATTCGCTAACTGTAACCAGCGCCCTCTTTTGGTCGGCGCGTCCCCCGTCCCGAATTGGTTAGTGTTTCGCGAGGCGATCGCGAGGAGGAACGCGGTGATCGGATACGAGGCGAAGAACGGTGTTGCGACGATCACGATCGACGATCCGCAGCGACGAAATCCGCTGTCGAACGAAACGATGCGCGCTCTCAAGGATGCTGTCTGGTCTGCAAACGATGACGACACGGTTCGTGTCGTGGTGATCACTGGAGCAGGCGACAAGGCGTTCTCCGCTGGAGGGGATCTCGCCGGAGGGTTCGTGGATTCGCCACTGCCGGGCCATGACGCGCGGGGCGAGCTTGCCGACCTGTTCCGGGCGATGGTGACGATTCCCAAGCCCATCGTCGGCCGGATCAATGGTGCAGCACTCGGCGGAGGCTTTGGCGTTGCAGCGGCATGCGACATCACGATCGTCGTCGATGACGCAAAGCTTGGCACTCCCGAGATCAAGCTCGGTCTGTGGCCGATGATGATCACCGCTGTGCTCATCCCCCTCGTTCCACGCAAGCAACTGCTGTACATGATGATGACCGGTGAAGTGATCGACGGGAAGCGTGCCGCCGAACTCGGAATCGCAACGATGAGCGTTCCGAGGGAGGAACTCGACGGGGTCGTCGAGGCAACGGTGAGCCAACTCCTCGCTGCACCCCCTGGAGCACTCGGCATGGGAAAGAGAGCCTTCTACGCCACCGCGTCGATGGACCCCGACACGGCCCTCGACCATCTCCAGATCGGGTTGACTGCCGTCTCGTTCACCGACGATGCTCAAGAGGGCGTCTCCGCCTTCCTCGAACGCCGCACCCCCACCTGGACCGGCCGCTAGCTACCGATCCCACCCGATCCAAGGAGTCTGGCGCCGATACGGCTCGTATCCGGGCTGTTCTGGCGCCAGAGTCCGTCAGAACAGCCACTGGATGAGCCAGAGGGCGATGAGGCCTGCGACGATGGCGCCCCCGATGCTACGGGTGAGCCACGCCGCGATACCTCCGACGATGGCGGCGGGGATGAACGGGTTCCAGAGGGAGAACGTCCCGCCGGGCGCCACGATGGCTGGGAGTGTGATCGCAGCCAGGACCGAAGGAGCGACGTAGGCGAGGGCCCTCTCGAGCCACCCGGGCATCGTGACCCGGCCGAATAGGGCGATGAACGCGAACCGCAACCCGAACGTGGCGATACCGGCGGAGATCACGACGAGCCACGCGGTCATCGGAGAGCCCGTTCAGCTGCGACCCCTGCGACGATTCCGCTGAGTGCACCGAGAAGAAGTCCGAGGTGGTAGGGGAGCCCAATGGCAGCAAGGGCGATGATGCCTCCGACCGCTGCGGCAACGAGGCCGGGTTTGTCTTTGATCGCGAGGATGAGCAGGGCCAGGAACGTGAGGGGGATCGCGAACTCGAGCGACCATGAGGACGGAACGGCCGTACCAAGGAGGATCCCGGCTGTCGTGGCGACCTGCCAGGTCAGCCACAGCGTCACCGCGCTACCGAAGTAGAAGGATGTGAATCCCTCGGCGGAGGCGGGATCGGGAAAGCGGTGGCTGGTCACTAGATATGCCTGGTCGGTGAGCACGTACGCCATTACCGCCTTTCGGCCGAGGGGCGCCTCGACGGTGTACCGGCCCATGTCGGCCGAGTACATGAGGTGTCTGGCGTTGATGATGACCGCGGTGAACACGGCAACGATCGCTGCTCCGCCCGCACCGAGGATCCCGACCACGGCGAGCTGGGCTGCACCGGCGAAGATGATGAAGGAACTCGCCCACGCTGCAAGTAGGGGAACGTCGGATGCGGCTGCGGTGACGCCGAAGATCAGCCCGAAGGGGACGACGCCGAGAAGGATCGGCGCGACCGCTCTGGCACCTTCGTACCACATGGGGTTCAGGCCGCGTCTCAGGGTGACTCCAACATCGTGTAGACGTACCTTGTACGCGACGCGGCGGCTACCCGAAGTGGACGGCGAACTCCTCGGCGATCTGCTCCTCGGTGAGTTTTCCGAGGATACGGTCGAGGATCACTCCCTCAGATGAGATGATGTACGTTGCAGGTAGCCCGATCGGTGAGTACGCACGGTCGACCATGTCATCGGTGTCGAAACCGATCAGATAGCTGACCTGGACCTCGTCGAGAAACTTTTCCGACTCGGTCCGTGAGTCCTGGACCGCAACACCGATGAACATGACCTCTGGGAAGCGCCTCGCCGCAGCGTCGATGTCTGGCATCTCCTCGCGACATGGGAAGCACCACGATGCCCAGAGGTTCAAGAACACGGGCCGTCCATCGTTGGTGAGATGCTCCGCGAGGCTGAACACCTCGCCCGAACTCGTTGAGACGCTGAACTGGGGAGCGAGCTCGACTGCCCTGATACCCCCGACGTTGCCGGGGATGGGCGGCTTGTCCACCGTTGCCGCCGCGCAAGCAGAGACAACGATCGCGAGGGCAACGAACACGACGATCGACGCACGGTTCATTCGCAAGGGAGCCATGTGTGCAACGGTATAGCCGCCACCGGAATACATGATCCCGGCGCTTGTCGTCGAACCGTAGGGGGAGGCACCCGCTGTGTCTACGATTGCTCGATGAGTTTCTTCCGACACAACCGCGCGAACCTCGAGCGTCTCGGCATCGACCCTGACCGTCTCCCACCGGGGCAGTATCACACGGAGCGGTTCCCCGTTCTCCAGGCTGGCAGCGTTCCCGACGTCGATTTGACGACGTGGGACTTCGTCATCGACGGCCTCGTCGAACGTCGGGTCGCATGGAAGTGGAGCGACATCGAGCAGATGCCTTCGAGCGAGGTGACTGCCGACATCCACTGCGTCACGAAGTGGTCCAAGTTCGACACACGGTGGAAGGGCGTTCCCGTGTCCTATCTCTGGCATCAGATCGCTCCGAAGCCCGAGGCCACCCATGTGATGATCAACGCCTACCACGGGTTCACGGCGAACCTACCGATCGAGGACTTCCTCCGACCGGGAAACCTCTTTGCCCACACCTACGAGGACGAGGAACTCACCCTCGAGCACGGATTCCCTCTGCGCCTCGTCGTACCGCATCTGTACTTCTGGAAGTCGGTCAAGTGGGTACGCGGATTCACGCTGATGGACGCAAACGCTCCCGGGTTCTGGGAGCGCAACGGCTACCACATGTACGGCGATCCGTTCTCAGAGCAGCGGTACTGGGGGGATAGCTGAACGGCACACCATCGTCGGTTCTCGCTGTGGATGCCCGGTTCGTCGTTCACGACAGCAGTGCGACCGGTGACAGGCACCGGTCTCTCAAGAACACCGCATCTTCCGTCCGTGGACTCCTCACGACCTCTCGAATCGAAACAACGGGCATCCATGTCTGTGCACGCAACTTGTCGACCTCTTGGGGACTGATGTGGGTACTCGTGCGGTTCTAGTCTTGGAAACTGAAACCACACGAACCGACTGCCACGGGAGACGTACCCATGAGCCACGACCCCTTCTCCGCCAGATCCGTGATCGAGACTCCGCTCGGAGAACGCGTGATCTACCGTCTCGACGCGCTGCGCGACATGGGTGACATCGATGTGCTTCCGTACTCGATCAAGGTCCTCCTCGAGTCGGCGTTGCGCAACCACGACGGCCGCGTCGTGCGGGACGAGGACGTTCGAGCCGCCGCACAGTACGACGCGTCGAAGGTCGAGACCGAAGAGATCGCTTTCAAGCCGGCCCGTGTCGTGCTCCAGGACTTCACCGGTGTCCCCGCGATCGTGGACCTCGCTGCAATGCGCGCAGCGATCGTGAGAATGACCGGAGACGAAGCCTCAGCAGACAAGGTGAACCCACAGGTGCAGTCTGACCTCGTCGTCGACCACTCGGTCCAGGTGGATGCCTTCAACTCGCCGGATGCGCTGCAGATCAACTCGAACTTCGAGTTCGAACGGAACCAGGAGCGCTACGAGTTCCTGAAGTGGGGGAAGTCGGCGTTCGACAACTTCTCCGTGGTGCCCCCAGCCACCGGGATCATCCACCAGGTCAACCTCGAGTATCTCGGCAAGGTCGTGTGGGACGAGGGCGGGATGCTCTACCCCGACTCTCTCGTCGGGACCGACTCGCACACCACGATGATCAACGGTCTCGGCATCGTTGGATGGGGCGTCGGCGGCATCGAGGCCGAGGCGGTCATGGTCGGTCAGCCGATCTACATGCTGCTTCCCGAAGTCGTCGGTTTCAAGCTCACAGGGGCGATGCCTGAGGGTGCGACGGCGACGGACCTCGTGCTGCGGGTCACCGAACTGCTGCGAGCCCACGGCGTCGTCGGCAAGTTCGTCGAGTTCTACGGCCCCGGCCTCACCGAGATGGCACTCGCCGACCGCGCCACACTGGCGAACATGGCTCCCGAGTACGGTGCGACCGTCGGTTTCTTCCCCGTCGACGAGCGCACCATCGAGTACCTCAGGCTCTCGGGCCGCGATGAGGCCCTCATCGAGACGGTCGAGCAGTACTGCAAGCTCCAGGGCATGTGGAGAGACGACGACCGCGACATCACGTATAGCTCGTATCTGGAACTCGAGATGGACACCATCGTTCCCTCTCTTGCCGGTCCGAAGCGGCCTCAGGACCGTATCGAGCTCTCGGCGATGAAACAACAGTGGCACGTCGACCTCGACGGCCAGCTCCGGCCGGACGGCGGAGCGGGGGTTGCCGCTCCCGTCGAGCTCGACGGAGAGACGTTCGACCTCTCCGATGGCGACGTCGTCATCGCTGCCATCACGAGCTGCACGAACACGTCGAACCCTGCGGTCATGGTCGGCGCCGGGCTCGTTGCCCGGAAGGCACGTGAACTCGGTCTCACCCGTAAGCCGTGGGTCAAGACCTCGCTCGCCCCGGGATCCAAGGTGGTCACCGACTACCTCGAAGCTGCGAACCTGCTCGAGGATCTCGAAGCCATGGGCTTCTGGACGGTCGGGTATGGCTGCACGACGTGCATCGGGAACTCCGGGCCGTTGCCACAGGTCATCAGCGAAGCGGTGCAGGAGAACGATCTCGTCGTCACCTCCGTACTGTCTGGGAACAGGAACTTCGAAGGTCGGATCAGCCCGGACGTACGCGCGAACTACCTTGCCAGCCCTCCACTCGTTGTTGCCTACGCCATTGCCGGAACCGTCGACATCGACTTGACGACGGACCCGATCGGATCGGATGCAGACGGAAACGACGTCTTCCTGACCGACATCTGGCCGAGCCGGCAGGAGATCACCGACACGATCGCCGCATCGGTCTCGACCGATCAGTTCGTCAAGGAGTACGGCTCCGTGTACGACGGCTCCGAGCAGTGGCAGGCGATCGAGACCGTCGGCGGGGCACTCTATGAGTGGAACCCGGCTTCGACCTACGTCCAGGAGCCGCCGTTCTTCCTCGATCTGGGACCGGAACCGGCACCGATCATGCCGATCTCTGGCGCCAGAGTTCTGCTCAAGCTTGGCGACTCGGTCACGACGGATCACATCTCACCTGCAGGGGCGATCGGTCTGAACACTCCGGCGGGGAAGTACCTCACCGAGCAAGGTGTTCCGGTGCGGTTGTTCAACTCCTACGGGTCCCGACGGGGAAACGACCGGGTGATGACCCGGGGGACGTTTGCGAATATCCGTGTCCGCAATCAGCTGGCTCCCGGTACCGAGGGCGGGTGGACGACCGACTTCACCGACGGGCAGGTCAAGAGCGTCTACGACGCGAGCCTGTCGTACAAGGAAGCAGGCACACCGCTCGTCGTCCTCGCCGGTGTGGACTACGGCATGGGTTCGTCGAGGGACTGGGCAGCGAAGGGAACGTTCCTCCTCGGCGTGCGGGCTGTGATTGCACAGAGCTTCGAACGGATCCACCGCTCCAACCTCGTGATGATGGGTGTTCTGCCGTTGACGTTCCTCGAGGGCCAGAGTGCAGACACGCTTGGTCTTGACGGAACCGAGGTCTTCGACATCGCGGTCGACGACACCCTCGAGGCCCGCCAGGAGCTCGCAGTGACGGCAACCAAAGCTGACGGCACGGTCATCGAGTTCTCGACGATCGCTCGGTGTGACACGCCGATCGAGGTCGACTACCTGCGCAACGGAGGCATCCTCCACATGGTGTTGAGGGAGATGGCGAGGGTATAGAACGACCGGGCGCGACGGCCTGCGATCCCATTCCTCCGTCCGTCCCCCCTGAAGGGAGTGTCGCAATACCCCGAGGTGCGTGAGAATCCCGAGGCG
>CAYLVM010000099.1:0-9099 GCA_964387145.1 uncultured Acidimicrobiaceae bacterium | reverse complement strand
GGCGCAGGGTTGCCATACCGAGAGCGTAGTGCGATGCGTTCCCGTGGGGTGGCAACCCTGGGTGATCGTGCCCGGGCGGCACGACAGAGGAGCGCAGCGACGATGTAGGGGGGATAGCGCAGCAGGAGGACGGGCACCGAGCGCAGCGACGAGTCAGGGGGATGGGGGCTCGAGTTGTTGCTTGTACCCCTTGGCTTCTCACCCTCCTGGCTCGGGGACTCGCCCGTCTTCCCTCCAGGGAGAACGGAAGAACTCGGAGCCTGAAGGCGGGTATGACCTCGTGGATCGAGGCTGAAGGGGGACCGAAGAAGCCGACGGTGACTGAGGGGGGCTCAGGTCCCGTCGCTGAGGAAGCCGAGGTCGCTGAGCGCTTCGACGGTCGAACGGAAGTCGTGTGAGGCGAACCCGATGAACCCGTTCGCTCGGACCCTGCGCATCGTGGGACCCGGTATCGAGGTACCTCTCCAGGACACGAACGCTGCACCCATTGAGAACGCCTCCGGGTCGGCTTCAGCGACGATGTCGGTGACCGTATCGAGGGTCTGGCCCTGACCTGCCGCCGCTGCGGCGACGAGCACGTTGACGAACCCGTGGTGCCACAGGTCGTCGGCGCAGTGGCGGATGGGTGCTTTGATCCCCGAGGAGATCCTGAACGGCAGCCGATGCGCTGCGGCCTCACTGATGAACCCAGCGACGGCTTCTACCGACAGACTCGCTGCCGCGGAGGGTGCGCCCAACCCGATCTGCACTCCGCCGACCATGGACCGTCGGGAGAGCTCCGATGCGACGGTCACTGCCTGATCCCCGAGAAGCGAGACCCTATCGAGTTCGAGGAATGGGACGACCTCGGGTTGGATCGAGGTGATCGCATCGATGGCAGCACCGATGTCCGCCGGCCTCGGACCGGCGATACGAACCTCGGCTGCTGCGATCGTTGCCGCGGGCTGCATCTCTGTGTGAAACGCCTGAGCGGCAGACGCTGACTCACCGACATCTCCGTCGAACACTGCCCCGATCTCCCACGGATCCTCACCGGCTTCCAACGATCGTGTCAGTGACGCTGCGAGATCCGTGAGGCTCGATGTCGGGCACAGGAAGCGTCCGGCCATCCACCCGGTGCTCGCGATGCGTGCCGCGCGATACGTCGAGACCGCATCGTCCATGGTCGACGGTGTCGGCCCAAGGAGCGACGCGTTGTCGATGAGCGCCCCGAACGATGCAGAGCGGGCATCGAGAACGAGCCTCATCGCGCCTCGATCCATACGTCGGGGTTCGTGCCCGTTTCGACGTTGTAGCTCGGCGAATGCCCGGTGGCGGCGCGGCTTCGCGTCGCGTGTCTTGCCAGCATGGAACTCCCTGTCGCGTGACACCATGGTACGAACCCGGAATCTGCGACGTCACGCCCCGCAGTGGCGTTGTGCTACGAGAGGCATCAGATGAGAAGTGGAACAGGGGTACCTCTGTCGGTCGGGGAGTCGCCTCGACCGAATCTGCGCCGGTGACTGCGATGATCTGGATCGGCTTGCTGATCATTCTCGTCTCATGGTCGATCGTCCGGCTCGGGCGACGGGAAGTGTGACACGGCGTCATGTTCTCCTGATCGACTGTTCGCCCACCGTCGGCACTCCGGCTACAGTCGAAATAGATATGTAACCGCTTACAGTTGTCGTGTGCCCGGGGACGGCACTTCACCAGATTCAAGGCAGAATACATGACAGGTTGGTGGCACGGAGCCGTTGGCTACGAGGTGTACCCGCGCTCCTTCTGCGATTCGAACGACGATGGCATCGGCGATATCAAGGGGATAACCAGTCGATTGCCGTATCTGTCGTGGCTGGGAATCGACGCTGTGTGGATCGCTCCGTTCTATCGGTCGCCCGGTCTCGACCATGGCTACGACGTCTCGGATTACCGTTCCGTCAACCCCATCCACGGCACCCTTGCCGATTTCGACGAGCTCATTGCTGACGCACACGCGCTGGATATTCGGGTCGTCGTAGACATCGTTCCCAACCACTCTTCGAGTGATCACCGGTGGTTCAAGGAGGCACTCGAGGGGCCGGACAATCGCTACCGCGATTACTACCTCTGGCAAGATCCCGCGCCCGACGGTGGTCCGCCGAACAACTGGGTGAGCCACTTCGGTGGGCCGGCGTGGACGCTCGACGACGCGTCGGGACAGTACTACTGCCACCTCTTCCTCCCAGAGCAGCCAGACCTCAACTGGAGCAACGCCGACCTGCGCGAAGAGTTCGATGAGATCCTCAGATTCTGGTGCGACCGCGGTGCCGATGGATTCCGGATCGACGTTGCGCACGGCCTGACGAAGGATCCGGGCCTTCGTGACAACCCACAACGCGTACCGATCAAGAACCCGGACGATCCGATCGAAGTCTTCAACGCGTATGAGCATCTCTACGACATGGACCAGGACGACACCCTCGAGGTTTTCCAACGATGGAATCAGGTCGTGGCACCGTACGGTGCCGTCCTCGTCGGCGAGTCCAACCCCCGAACCATCAACCGCGTGGCCCGCTACGTTCACGGTGATGGCCTTCATACGGTGTTCTACCTCGAGCCTGGATGGATGCATTGGAAACCGGAGGACCTCCTCGAGAAGATCGAGACGGTTCACCGCAGTAGCGACGCGGGGATATCGTGGGTCATCGACAACCACGACAACTCTCGTTCGGCGACCAGATACGGTGGTGTCGACGTTGGCAGGCAGCGCTCGCTCGCCGTCATGACGTTCATGATGGCTCTCGGCGGGTTCCCCTTCCTGTGGGAAGGTCAGGAGCTCGGCCTCACCGATGCCGAACTCGAGGAAGGGGATCTCGAAGACCCGATCGCAACGCGCAACCTCCATGGCGTCGGTCGCGATGCCACTCGTACCGTGATGCCGTGGGACAGCTCTCACGCCAACGGTTTCTCCGAGTCGGCCGAGCCGTGGCTTCCGTCCGCCCGGCGAACATCGGCTGAAACCGTCACGGGACAGCGAGAAGATCGCTCGTCGTGGCTCTCGAAACATCGCCACCTCATCGAAGTGCGCAGGACCCACCCAGACCTGTGGAAGGCCGAGCCCGAGTGGATCGACACGCCACCGGGAGCCGTGCGGGCGTTGCGAAGGGGATCGATGCTCGCTCTCGCCAACTGGAGGCCCGACACGTTCTCGATCGAGTTACCTCGAGGAACCTGGGCTATCGTCTACCACTCAGGTTCGGAGACGTTTCGGGAGGTGTGTGACGTGATCGACATGGCGCCAGAGACCTCCTACATCCTGGTGTCTGTCACGTGAGATCGACGATTGAGGACGTGGCACGCGAGGCCGGTGTCTCCGTTGCCACGGTGAGCAGGGCGATGAGAGGTATGGCGCACGTTGCCCCGGCGACGCGCGACAGGGTGATCGAGGCCGCTGCACGTCTCGGGTGGGCACCTCACTTTGCGGCGTCACGCCTTGCAAGTGGCCAGACACACACGATCGGGCTTGTCGCTCCATACTTCGATATCTGGTACACGAGTCAGATCCTGGCGGGAGTCGAGAGCGTTCTGTCCGCTGCAGGACTCGATCTTGTGATCTACTCCGTCGATACGCCGGGCAATCGTCAGAAGTTCCTCGATCGGGTCCCATCGCTCCAAACACGGATCGACGGACTGGTTCTCGTCGACTTCTTCCCCGACCCGATACAGGTTGCTCAGATCGAGGAGTCCAAGGTGCGACTCGTGGCGCTCGGCGAACACCTCGACCGCCATCCGTCGATAGCGATCGACAACTACGAGGCCGGTCGAAAGGCGACACAACACCTGATCGATCTCGGGCACACCAAGATCGGAATCGTCGGTACAGAGCAGATGTCCGTCGATGCATCACCCGTTCTTGCAGCGCGTATCGATGGCTTCAAAGCCGCTCTGGCGTCGGCCGGTATCGAGCATCGGCGTGAGTACTCCCTGCCGGGGATGCTTTCGGTGAACGACGGGCCTCGTTCGATCATCGCGCTTCGCGATCTCGACGATCCCCCGACCGGGCTGTTCTATCTCTCAGACGAAACTGCGATCGGAGCCATGGGCGAGGCGCGTCGACAAGGTATCTCGATCCCTCAGGATCTCTCGATCGTTGGATTCGACGACCATGACATCGCCGAGGCCATGCGCCTGACGACGATGTGCCAGCCGGTTCGATACCTCGGATCGCTTGGTGCAGAGAGGATGCTCGAGGCCTCTGTGGTCGGACCATTGCACGAGACCGTGCCCGTCGAATTGGTGGCGAGAGGGTCGGCAACCACTCTGCGTTGACGCGCCCCGTACCTGATGGCTATGGTAGCCGAGCGCGCTGCTGTAAGCGCTTACATGTAGGGGTCAGACACCTCTCCATGTATAGCGGCATCACGGGCTTGCCCCCCGTACGGAAGGAAATATACATGCGAAAGAGACGAAGATTCACGTCACCCGCCGCTCTCGTCATAGTTCTCGCGCTCGTCGCGGCTGCTTGCACCAGTGGTGCCTCGACGGAGACTCCCGAGACGGTGGTCGTGACCTCGATCGTCACCGAAACCGTTACTGAGACGGTTACCGAGACCGTCGAGGTCGAAGTGCCCGCTGTGAACCCGTTCGAGGGGACATCGGTGACGGTGTTCGGTCCCGAGTCCGGTGGCGCCGAGGAAGAGGCGATGATCGCCGCCCTCGATCTGTTCGCCGCCAAGAGCGGGATCAATGTCACGTATCTCGGTGCCCGCGACTTCTCAGACCAGATCAACGCCCAAGCAGCCGGTGGGAACCCGCCGGATATCGCAGTGTTCCCACAACCCGGCAAGGTGGCCGACTTCTCCCGTGAGGGGTTCATCCTCCCCCTCCCGGCGGAGACCGAAGCAGTCATGAACGACAACTTCACGAGCGCGTGGACAGCGTTCGGCAACGTCGACGGCGTTCAGTACGCCATCCCAACGAAGGCCGACCTCAAGTCGCTGGTCTGGTACCAGCCTGCGAGGTTCGAGGCCGGTGGGTATACGGTGCCTGAGACCTGGGACGCACTCCTCGCGTTGTCCGACCAGATGATCGCCGATGGCAACACACCGTGGTGTGTCGGTATCGAGTCCGGACCGGCAACGGGATGGGTCTTCACCGATTGGGTCGAAGATCTGACGCTGCGTATCGAGGGACCCGACTACTACGACCAATGGGTCGATCACACGATCCCGTTCAACAACCCTGAGATGGCGACGATCTGGCAGACCGTACTCGACCTGTGGAACACCCCGGGTGCTGTGTTCGCGAGCAGTGGTTCGATCGCAGCAACACCGTTCGGGGCCAACGGCCAGCCGTTGGTCGACGGCAAGTGTTACATGCACCGTCAAGCATCGTTCTACTCGGCGTTCCTGCCCGAGGGCACCCCTGCAGCCGACGGATCTGAAGGCGCCGTCGACGTGTTCTACTTCCCGTCGGTCGGAGACGAAAAGCCGGTTCTCGGTGCAGGCACGCTTGTGTCTGCGTTCCGTGACGCACCGGAGGTCTGGGCGGTCATGGAGTACTTCGCGTCTGCCGACTACGCAGACGCCCGTCAGCGTTTCCAGGCACTCGGCAAGGGAAGTGCTGTGACGGAGGGAGTCCTCAGCGGATTCCTGTCACCGAACGTCAACGCCGACCTCAGCCTGTACACACCGCTCGAGCAGTCCTTCCTCGACATCCTCGCCACCGCCGATGTAGTGCGGTTCGATGGTTCGGACCTGATGCCGTCGGATGTCGGAGCAGGCACCTTCTGGACCGAGGGAACGAGTGCCGTCAACGGTGAGAAGACGGTTCAGGAAGCACTCGATGCCATCGAGGCGTCCTGGCCATAAACCGACGATGCTGATGAGGTAACTTCGTTGGGGCGCCGGTATCGTGCTGGCGCCTCAACGATATCGGCGATGAGTCGGGACCGGTGGAGGAGGTAGCTGCTCGCCATGGGAAAGCTTCTGACGACGGCGATTGGAGTCGTGGGCTCCATCGGCCTGAGTGCCATCCTGTTCATAGGGGCGAACAAGGTCTTCGATCTGGCGCCCCGACACTGGAAATGGTTCTCTGCGCTGATGGGGTTCCTGGTGAGCGGTGCAATCTTCCTCATCTTGTGGGCCAACGACCTGCTGCTCTCACCATTGGCGGTGACGGTGACCGCGGTCGTCATCGGAACGGTGGGCGGGTTTGCCCTCGGGAACGTGTCGGACCGTCGCTGGCGCCTCGTGATCGGTATCGCGACGGGTGCCGCTCTCGGTGGCATCGCCGGGTTCTACTCCCAGAACATCTTCGGGGTGCTCCCCGATGGAACCCAGGTCATCTGGCCTGCACGGCCCAATCTCCAACCGGGTTCCCTCGTGGCATGGACCGTGGGCGGCATGGTCGCCGGATGGGCGATCTGGTATCTCCGGTCACGTGACAAGCCGGTGTACCGCTCGGTGTTGCTTTGGGGCACACTGGGCTGGGCCGTCGGTGCGTATGCCATCTCCGACCTCTCGAGCGGGACCAGGAACGAGGCCGTGCTCGCCGGTGTCGTTCTCGGGCTTGGATTCGGTGCGTTCGTCGGTTCGAGGCCACCAGCAGATGATCGAGAGAGAAGCCGTGTGCAGACGGAGTCCCGCAAGTACATATTCCTCGGTCCGGCCATCATCTTCATCGCGGTGACACTGATCGTGCCGACGATCCGCACCTTGATCCTGTCGGTACGCGACAGGAGAGGGGAGAACTTCCTCGGGATCGAGAACTATGAGAAGGTGTTCACCAATCCGAACACCTTCGATACATCGGGGTGGGGCCTGTTCTTTACGAGCCGTCTCTTCTGGATCGGCCTGATCATCGTCGTCATCGGCCTGATCATCGCTCGTGTCCGAGGGCGGCAAGTCGGTACAGCCATGGTCGGGTCACCACCGTCGTACGGTGCGTGGTTCATCGGGGGGTTGCTGCTCTCTGCGGCTGCTCTCTCCGTGCTACGAGGAACGCTCTTCAACAACCTGTGGTGGGTCATAACGGTGACGCTCGTTGCATCTGCCCTCGGTCTCGGGATCGCAGTGTTGGCCGATCGTGCGAAGTATGAAGCTGCAGCGAAGTCGATCATCTTCCTGCCCATGGCGATCTCATTCGTTGGCGCCGGCATCATCTGGCGGTTCATGTTCCAGGCCAGGCAGCCCACAGCGGACGTACCCCACGGGGGGCAGACGGGGTTGCTCAACGCACTCTGGGTCGGTCTCGGTGAGCTGACCCAGTCGACGTGGCCCAAGATGATCGCCGTCGCCCTCGTTGGGCTCATCGCTGTGGGTCTCGTCGTGTTGGCCATCAACGGCTTTCGTGACGGGATCTATGGCGTTGGATGGGGAGCGGTCGTGGTCCTGATCCCGGTGCTGTGGTTCCTCTACTCCCTCGTCGTCGGTATCGGTGGGTGGGCGGATGGCCGCGGGCAGATCATCCTGTTCATCCAGGACTCCCCGTTCAACAACCTGTGGCTGATGGTCGTCCTCATCTGGACGCAGGTCGGATTCACGATGATCATCTTCTCCGCGGCGATCAAGGCGGTGCCGGCGGTGCTGATCGAAGCGGCCAAGGTCGACGGTGCAACGGAGTCTCAGCTGTTCTGGAAGGTCACCATGCCACAGATCATGCCGACGATCGGTGTGGTGGTGACCACGTTGATCGTGCTTGTGATGAAGGTCTTCGACATCGTCAAGGTCATGACCAACGGCAACTTCGATACGCAGGTCATCGCCAACGAGATGTGGCAGCGTGCGTTCACCGAGCTGAACTTCGGACTCGGTTCTGCGCTCGCCGTCGTCCTGTTCGTTGCGGTACTCCCCGTGCTCGTCGTCAACGTTCGCCGTATGCAGAGGACGGTGTGACCGTGCCACGCTCGACGCCAGCGCGGCCGATGGCCGCTTCGACGGACCCCCGTCTCGGTCGCCGGATCTACCGGTGGCTCTCGTCCATACCGACGTGGATCTTGTGGGCACTCGTCGTGATCTGGAGTGTCCCGACATTCGGCCTCTTCGTGAACTCCTTCCGAGGCCGAGACGCCCAGATCACGACGGGGTGGTGGACCGGAGGCGGATGGACTCTGGACAACTACGCCACGGTGCTCGCTCCCGGCGCCGGCTCGCGAGGCCTCACCAACGCATTGCTCAACTCGCTCGCGATCTCTCTGCCCGCAACGGTCATCCCCATCGCTATCGCTGCGTTTGCCGCGTACGCGTTTGCGTGGATCCCCTTCAAGGGGAGGGAGTGGGCGTTCGTCGGCGTCGTCGCGCTGATGGCGATCCCTGCACAGATGTCGCTGATACCCCTCCTCCAGCTCTACTCAGGAGGCGGCCACCTCACGATCCCCTGGCTGGAGAAGACTGTCACCGTCTTCCCCGATCTGTCACTCGCCGGTCAGATCCCGGCGGTGTGGATCACGCATACCGGCTTCGCGCTTCCATTTGCGATCTTCCTCATCCACAACTACATCAGCCAGCTGCCGAAGGATGTGTTCGAGTCCGCGCGCATCGATGGGGCGGACCACTTCACGATCTTCTGGCGTCTCGTCCTCCCCCTATCGATCCCCGTCCTCGCGGCGTTCGCCATCTTCCAGTTCCTCTGGACGTGGAACGACTACCTGATCGCCTTGACGATGATCGGAGCGAACGGAGCGAACCTCCCCGCAACCGTGCGTATCGCCTCCCTCGCGGGCGAGTTCGGCGTTCAGGAGCACGTGCTCACCGCCGGTGCGTTCGTCACCACGGTGTTGCCCCTGGTCGTGTTCCTCTCGTTACAGCGCTACTTCGTACGCGGGATCCTTGCCGGGTCGGTCAAAGGGTGACGCTACCGATAGGACTCATCCGCCGAGGAACGCCTGGCGTACTTCACGGTTGTTGAGGAGTTCCTCTCCCGTGCCTGTGAACGTGGTCTTTCCCAGTTCGATGACGTAGCCGCGGTCACTCACGGAGAGGCCTTGCTTCGCGTTTTGCTCGATCATGAGGACGGTCAGACCGATCTCCTGATTGAGGCGTTGAATCGCCCCGAAGATCGACTTCGTGATCACGGGCGCCAGGCCTGCGGAGGGTTCATCCATGAGCACGAGGTCTGGCTCCCACATGAGGGCACGCC
>CAYLVM010000098.1:0-9311 GCA_964387145.1 uncultured Acidimicrobiaceae bacterium | reverse complement strand
ATCTTCTCGTACTTCTCCTGATGCTGCTCGACGTTGTAGTTGGTGTCCTCGATAATGGTCTTGATGGTCCAGCCATCGATACCGCCCTCAGCGTTGAGGAGGTCCCAGTACACGGTCTGTGCGTCGGCGATGTCCGTCGTCAAGGCCGCGAACAGGCCGGTCAGGTCGGCGAGCATGCCGATCGTGATGACCTTGTTCTCGACATCAACGCCGATGTCTGCCTTCATCTCGGGTGCCGTTTCACCGGCAGTTGTCGTCGTTGCCGTGTCACCGGCGGTCGTCGTCGTTGCCGTGTCACCGGCGGTCGTCGTCGTTGCCGTGTCACCGGCGGTCGTCGTCGTCTCGTCGCCGCTGCTACTGCATGCTGCAGCCACGAGCGCCACGACCAACACGAGAACGATCAAGCTCAATCGCTTTCTCATCTGTGCTCTCCTTCTATGTTTCTTCTTGCTTGTGTATCTCCAGCACCCCGACGATGCTGGATGGGCCTGTGTGATCTCAATAGGTGAAGGGCCAGCCCTTCCAGTAGTTTCGCACGCGGATCCAGATGCCGTACAACCCGAGGGGCTCGGCGATCAGGAACACGATGATCAGGACGCCAAAGAGCATCGCGTTGAACTGGAAGATGCTCAACCCCGGACCGGCAGCGTCGAGCGAGATGATGCCGACGTAGTCACTGGGGGAACTCCTGATGACGAGCTTCCCGAGCCACGAGAACAGTCCGCCTTCCTCCGATTGGACGGCGAGGAAGTGTGTGGCGTTCTCAACGATCCTCGGGGACAGCATCACGAAGAACGTCCCCATGAGCGTTCCGGCGACGGTCCCTGCGCCACCGATCAAGATGATCGCGACGAACTCGACCGCAAGGAGAACGTCCCAAGTCTCCGGGATCAGCTGACCGACGAAGGCACCGAGCAGAGCCCCTGCCATCCCTGCGTAGAACGACGAGATAGCGAACGCCTGCGTCTTGCCCTTGTACTCGTTGACACCCATGACCTCGGCGGCGATGTCGCGGTCACGGATCGCAGCCCAGGATCGTCCGGTCCGGGTACGCATGAGGTTCTTCGCGATGATCGCGGACACGATCACCAAGAAGGCGATGAGGAAGTACGTCTTGGCTTCACCCGTCATCTCCTCGATGTGTACCCACGGAAGCACGTTGATGGGTCGCAGCCACCACCACAGCGGCCCATCGGTCGTGAACGAGACGATCGGATCCATCCCGCGCCACAGAGCCAGTTCGAGCTTGGGCCACTTCCTCCCGATGCCAGGGGTCCCCGTGATGCTGTTGAAGTTGCGCCACAGGTGCTGGCCGATGAACACGAGGCCGAGCGTCGCGAACGCGAGATACAGGCCACGAACGCGTACGCCGAGGGGGGCAACGGCGATCCCGACGAGTGCAGCGACGATCCCCGCCGCCGGTAACCAGATCCACATCGGGAGCCCGAGGCCCCACGTGGTCTTCCCAGCCTCAGCGCCCAGCACGACGGCTGTGTACGCACCTATTGCCATGAAGAACGAGTGGCCGAGCGATACCTGGCCTGCAACACCGGTCAGGAGGTTCAAGCCGAGAGCCGCGACGGCGAAGATCAGAGCCCTGTTGATCAGGATCAGCCAGCTATCGGAGGCTAGGAAGCCTGCGAATGGCAGCGCCGCTAGGGGCAGGAGGATCCCGATGAAGACGAGCAAGCCGATCGAGATCTTCTTCGTCGCCGTGGGGAACAACCCCATTTCGGAGGAGTACTTCGTATAGAGATTCGGTCTGCCTCTCATACTCGACGAATCTCCTCGGTCCCAAACAGGCCGTAGGGTTTCACGAGCAGGACGACCATCATCAGGATCCACGGCACGATGCCGGAGAACCCGAGGCCGAGCCACGATACGGAACCAAGGTACGTACCTGCGAACACTTCAGCGACACCGACGAGCAACCCGCCGAGAATCGCCCCTGCGACCGAGTCGAGTCCTCCGATGATCACTGCAGGGAACGCCCTGAAGGCGATGAAAGCCGTCATGGGGCCGACTCCTGCAGCTCTCGGGGCCACCGACGAGAAGATGCCACCGATCGCTGCGAGTGCGGCACCGATCGCCCACGCGATCGAGAACACCTTGCCGACCGAGATGCCCTGAGCCATCGCAGCTTCCTGGTCGAACGCGGTCGCTCGCATTGCGATGCCCATACGTGATCGGAAGAACACGAACATCAGGAGCATCACCGCAAGGAGAACCCCGACGGTGATCATCTGGGTATAGGACACCCGGAGAGGACCAACAACCCACAGGTCGGGTCCCCACGGATCGCCGAGGCCCTTCGTGCCGTTGTCGATGAAGTCGTTCGTGAAGGTGCGGATGATGAGGTCCAGTCCAAGGGTGATCATGGCCACGGAGAACAAGGGCTCCCCGATCATCGGTCTGATCGTGATCCGTTCGATGATCATCCCGATCACCGCGGTGAACGCAATGGCGAGCAGCGCCGAGAGCGACCACTGAATCCAGAGCGGAGTCGATCCCATCCACTTTCCGGGAATGTTGAGCACCGTTGCGAAGTACACGACGAAGTACGCCCCGAGTGCAGCGATGGCACCGTGAGCGAAGTTCACGACCTGGGTCGCTTTGAACACGATGACGAACCCGAGGGCGAGCACCGCGTAGATCGCGCCGAGAGCGATACCCGACGACAGAGCGTTCACGAACTTCTCGATGGGTGTCTGGCCTGCAGCGGCCTGAGCGAAGATCAGGACATCGATCATGAGTACATCGATTCAACGAGGTCCCCGAACATGTCTTCCATGGCGCTGCGTTTGAGTTTCTGGGTAGCCGTGAGCTCCCCGTCCTCGTGGTCGAGTTCCTTGGGAATCATCCGGAACTTCTTGATCTGCTCGACACGTGCGAACTTGTCGTTGGTCTCATTGATGATGCCCTGGATCAGTTCAACCACCTCTGGCTTCTCGGCGAGGTCCCGGTACGTCGTGTACGGCAGCTGTCTGCGCAACGCCCAGTTTCCCACGACATCGTACTCGATAGCGATCAGCGCCGTGAGGTACTTGCGAGCGTCGCCGATGACCATCGCCTCCTTGATATAGGGAGACGTCTTGAGGCTGTTCTCGATCTCAGACGGCGAGATATTCTTGCCACCGGACGTGATGATGATGTGCTTGATGCGGTCGACGATCTTGATATGTGTGCCGTCGACCCAGACACCCACGTCACCGGTCCTGAGCCACCCGTCCTCGGTGTACGTCTCCGCTGTAGCTTCCGGCTTGTTGTGGTAGCCGACGAAGTTGCCGTCATGTTTGGTCTGGATCTCTCCCGTTTCCTCGTCGATGCGCAGCCCGATGTTCGGGTACGGCTCACCCACCGTGCCGAGCTTGACACGATGATGGAAGTTCAACGTGGCAACGGCCGCGTTCTCGGTCATCCCGTACAGCTCGTACATGGGGATCCCGATCCCCATGAAGAACTGGAGCACCTCGGGAGCGATCGGAGCTGCACCGGTCCCCGCCCAGCGGCAGCGCCGAAGACCGATCCTCTCCTGAAGGGCACGCAGCACCAGCGGGTACGCGATCCAGTACGCCAGACGACTCCGCATCGTGAAGTCCCCGCCGTGTGCAGCCCTGTCCTTGCCGATGAATGCAGCGAGCCGCATGCCCACGGTGTTGATGGACCGCTTGAAGAACGTGGCATCGTTGAGCTTGATGTGAACCGTCGCGTGGATCTTCTCCCAGATCCTCGGGACCGCGAAGAACAGCGTCGGCTGGACCTCGCGCAAGTTGACCTGGACGGTCTCGATCGACTCGGCGAAGTTGAGCACCACACCGTTGCCACACATCGTCCACGTCGAGAAGATGCGCTCGGCGACGTGACCAAGCGGAAGGTACGTGAGGACGAAATCGGACGGTGACGGAAGCTTGCCGTCACGGGTGCGGTCCTCTGCGTTGATGATCCGCTCGATCGCGAAGTTCGCATTCGAGTTGTCGAGCATCGCTCCCTTGGGCGGCCCGGTGGTCCCGGACGTGTAGACGAGCGTCATGATGTCGTCGGGCTGGGCCTCGGCCATGAGCGCCTCAACGGCGTTGGGGTTCTGCTCGCGATGTTCTCTACCCATCTCGAGGAAGTCGTCCCAGAACAACAGGCGGTCGTCCGTGTACGATCGCAGTCCCCGAGGTTCCACGAAGATGATCTTGCGAACCTTCGGGAAGGCGTCTGGATCGGCGAGGGTGATCTTGTCGACCTGTTCCTGGTCTTCTGCCATGTGCACTCTTGCACCCGAGTCGTTCAACAGGTACTTGACCTCGGCGGAAGGGTTCGTCGGATAGAGGCCTGTGCTCACGGCACGTATCGACACGGCAGCCAGATCGAGCACCACCCACTCCGGGCGGTCCTCGGAGTGGATCGAGACGACCTCACCCGGTTCGACACCGAGGGCAAGCAGTCCGTGAGCGGCGGTGAGAATCTCGTCCCACAGTCTCACCCACGTGCGTTCCTGCCAGATCCCGAAGTCCTTATCGCGCATAGCGACAAGGTCGGGAACCTTCTCGGCCCACTCGCGCACCCTCCACGCGACAGTGGGATACGCGTCATGCAGGTCCGGCGCACCGGCACGCTCCAAAGTGGATGTCATGGCCTCTTACCCTCCGCACATTTCAACGACAGAACGAAGTTAGACGAAAGTCGCGGCCCCTGCATCCCAATCACGAGAATTACTTTGTTTGCAACTCTGCAATTCGAGTCGCGAGTCAGGTGGGTTCCACACGTACCCCGACGACCCGGAACCGACGCGCGACGAACGCGGGGTCGGTGAGCGAGGCGTTTCCCGCCGCGTTGGCACCCGTCACATGGAAGTCTGAGAACGCCGCTGACTGATTCACGAACAGCCCTCCCGTGAGGTTGAACGCCACCGATACCCCGGCATCGACGGCGGCGGTGACCACGTCGTCCATGACGGTGTCGTCGACCGTGTAGGCAAGCCACGTGATCGCGCCACTCTCGAGCGCGACTGCTTTCGCCCGTTCGATCGAGCCCTTCGTCGACGCGGTCTTGACGACGTAGATCACCGGACCGAACATCTCGTGCCTGTACGCATCGGAGTCCGCGTCAACCTCGATGATCACCGGGGTGCGAACCGTCGCGTCGGGGAACTCCGGGTTCGGTACCGCACGCGACCCCGACAGAAGCGTTCCCGACGTGACAGCGGTGTCGAGCCTGGCGAGGGTGGCATCGCCCTTGACCGCCCCGAGGATCGCGGCGGCACGATCGTCATCACCGAGAAGCCCCTCGATGGCTCCGACGAAACCTTCCACAACATCGTCGTAGGGCACGACCTCACCGTCGACGGTGACGCCTCCCTCGGGAACGAACAGGTTCTGGGGGGTGGTGCACATCTGGCCCGAATACATCGTCATCGACACAGATAGGTTGCGGAACACGCCCGAGAGATCCTTCGCCGAGTCGAGGATCACCGAGTTGACGCCAGCCTTCTCCGTGTAGACCTCTGCGTGCGTCACGTTCTTCTCGAGCCAGTTGCCGAACCGTGAGCCACCCGTGTAATCGACGATCCCGATCTCGGGACGCATCACGAGATCTTCAGCGACGAGTCCGTCCGGTGTGTCGACGAGGAGTTGCACGACGTTGGGGTCGAACCCTGCCTCGGAGAGAACCTCTCGCGCCGTTCTCACGACGAGCGCGAGGGGAAGGATCGTCTCGGGGTGGGGCTTGACGATGACCGGGTTCCCCGCTGCAAGGCTCGCGAAGATTCCCGGGTAGCCGTTCCACGTCGGGAACGTCGAGACACCGATCGTCACCGCGACACCGCGAGGACGAACGATCCACCGCTTGTCGATCGCCAGCGGCGGGCGGTTGCCCTGCGGCTTCTCCCACACCAACGCATCGGGGATCCGTCGCTGCTCGGCGTACGCGTACGCAACGGCTTCGAGGGCCCGGTCGAGTGCGTGAGGACCGCCGGCCTGGAACGCCATCAGGAAACTCTGACCGGTTGTTGCCATGACGGCGTGGGCCATCTCGAAGCTCGAACGGGACAGCCGGTCGAGGATCTCGAGACAGACCCCGGCACGGTCATCTGGGGTCGCCGTCCCCCATCCCTTCATCGCCGCAACAGCTGCAGCGACGACCGTGTCGACGTCGGTGGCCGGGTACTCGATGCCGAGATCGATGCCGTACGGCGACGACTCTGCAACCGCCATGAAGCCGTCGCGTACCTGGTCAAGTACGAATGGTGCACCGAGCAGAGCGGTGAACGCTGCCTCTCCTTCGGCGGGGGCATCCTCCCCGTAAGCCTTCGGGTGCTCCGGGTACGCGCTCCAGTAGGTACGGTCGGCGATCGCCTCCACGGCGCGGTCCAGCGTTGCGTTGTGAGCAGAGAAGAAGTTGGGCATGAAGGGGTCCTTTCTCGACGCGCCGTAGAGCGTAGACGGTGGGCAAGGTCATGGGACGGAGCCATCGCGAACCTGCGGGGAACCTGATCTGTGGGTTCGAGCGTCGGACCCACGGAGAGAGATATGGTGGCCATGAGGAGGGTCGAGTGTTGAACGCGAGGATGATCTTGAGAACGGTGGCGTTCGTCGCGGCCATGGGGTTGGTCGCCGCCGCGTGCGCCGCAAGCCAAGACGACGGAGCAGCCGCCGGCGACGGACCACCGGGTATCGCTGCAACCTGTCCCGAGGGGACCGTCGACTGCAACGACACGCAGATGGACGATGCATGGCCCCCCGATCTGCCCGGAGGTGATGGACAGAGCGGGATGCTCGTCGACGGCGCTCTCAGCGTGACCGACGCCCTCGCATTCAAGGGGTCCGAAGTCATCGCGGTGCAAGGGTTCGTCATCATCCAGGACGGGACCGCCCGGCTGTGTGATGCGCTCGCCGAGTCCTTCCCTCCCCAATGCGGCCAGGCAGGCATCGTGATCGTGAACCCACAGGACCTCCCCGATGTGGGCCTCGTCCAGGAAGGCACCACCCAGTGGTCCGACGACGTCGTGTCCGTCCTCGGATACGCCAAAGACGGTGAACTGACCATCGCGTCGAACGTGAACGCTTCGAGTGCCCCGGACGAAGGCGACGATGGCGGGGTCACCGCCATCCAGATCGACGGCGTCTGGGTGTTCGAGTACACACCGAACGGTGGCATGGATGCGCTCCACAGCGGCATACCTGAGATCATCGATGGCTGCCTCGTCATCGATGACACCATCGTCGTATGGGACTCTGCCAGGCTGGACGAGGCTGCTGCAGCGATCTCTGCGGCCAAAGCCGGCGAGAGCCCCCAGCTGCTCATCGCTGGTGGAGGGTTGAGTCTCGACGAGGGAACAGATCCGTCACAGATCCCCGATGCCATCACCGAGAAGTGCCAGACCCGGGCGGTGTGGTTCGCTGCCCCGTGAGCGATGATCGGGTGAACCACAACACGACCCCACGGATGGAGGATGACGATCGTCGGTCGACACACAGGTGGCTACCGTATGGCCCATGAACGCCTATCTCCTTGACTACATACGCACGCCGATCGGCCGATTTGCTGGGGCTCTCGCCTCGATCCGACCGGATGATCTCGCCGCACTGACGATCTCGACGGTCGTGGCATCCTCGGGTATCGATCCCGATCGCATCGACGACCTCTACTACGGAGACGCCAACCAGGCAGGTGAGGACAACCGCAACGTCGCACGCATGTCGGCGCTGCTCGCAGGACTCCCGGTCGAGGTTCCCGGTTCGACGGTCAACCGACTGTGTGGCTCCGGAATGGAGGCCATCGGGCTCGCATCGCGTGCGATCAAGGTCGGTGCTGCAGACATCGTGATTGCAGGCGGCGTCGAATCGATGAGCCGCGCACCCAAGGTGATGGCCAAGGCGCAAACCCCCTACGACCGCGCGGTTGCGGTACACGACTCCACGATCGGATGGCGTTTCGTCAATCCGAAGATGCGTGAGCGATTCGGCACCGACGAGATGCCGGGCACCGCCGAGAACGTCGCGGCAGAGTTCTCCATCTCGCGTGAGGACCAGGACACCTTCGCTCTGGCCAGCCAGCAACGAACCGCAGCAGCGACCGACCGCGGTTTCTACACGGGTGAGCTGATCCAAGTCGAGATCCCGCAGCGACGCGGCGACCCGGTCATCGTGGACACCGACGAGCACCCGAGGCCCGACACGACGATCGACAAGCTCGCACGCCTTCGTCCGATCTTCGAAGGTGGAACGGTGACCGCAGGCAACGCCTCCGGGATCAACGATGGTGCCGCTGCGGCCGTCATCGTCTCCGACAAGATCCTCGAAGAGCTCGGTGCGACACCGATGGCGCGAATCCTCGGGATGGCAACTGCCGGCGTGCCACCTCGCATAATGGGTATCGGCCCCGTTCCAGCGACGAAGAAGCTGCTCGACAGGATGAACGTCTCACTCGCTGACATCGACGTCATCGAACTCAACGAGGCGTTCTCTGCGCAGTCCCTTGCGTGTCTGCGTGAACTCGGGCTCCCCGACGACGCCGAGCACGTGAATCCGAACGGCGGCGCGATCGCCATCGGCCACCCGCTCGGGATGTCCGGCGCTCGCTTGGTGGGAACGGCGGCAAGGGAAGTAGCGAACCGGGACGGTCGCTACGCACTCGCAACGATGTGTATCGGCGTCGGCCAGGGCATTGCAATGCTTCTCGAACGAACCACGTGACGGCCTGAAGTACGCTGCGTACCGTGGTAGCAACCCGGAAACAGCTCGTCGAACTCACCACTGATCCTGCCTCGTTCCTCCAGGACGATGACCCTGTACTTCGCCGTCTCGCCGTGACTGCTCTGTCACCGACACAGGCACGAGCCCACATCGACACCGTGTCTCTTCTCGCCATCGACGGTGACGTATCCGTGCGCACCGCTGCTACAGAAAAGCTCGGGGCCTGTGGGGTCGACTCGCTCACGACACTCGTCTCCGTCGAACACGACACGGAACCAAAGGTGCGAGAGGCGGTCGCGACCGCGTACGGTGAGATCGGTTCCTCCGCGTCTGTCGACTGGCTCATCGATGCAGCGATCAACGACGATGACCGCCACGTTCGAGAAGCCTCAGTCGCCGCCCTCGGCGCGATCGGGGATCCACGAGCGATCGACACACTTCTCGGGATCATCACGAACGGACCACCTCAGGTGCGACGCCGCACGATCGCCGCGATCACCGTGTTCGACGACGAACGGATCGAGCCTGCCATCCGTCGCGCAGCCCTCGACCGCAACCCCGGAGTCCGCGAAGCAGCCGAGATGGTTGTAGGTAAGCAGCTCACCGCAGAGCGGTGAGCTGCTTACCGGT
>CAYLVM010000097.1:3562-9348 GCA_964387145.1 uncultured Acidimicrobiaceae bacterium | reverse complement strand
CCTGAGCCAGGATCAAACTCTCCATCGAAGTTCTCGATGAGAACAGATCCTGTGTCTGTATCGAAACACAGACCAGGAGTTTCTTTTTCATCCCTCAAAAGGATGCGGTCATACGAGGACGGGTCCTCTATGTGCATGACCGTTGGCTTGTACGTCCGTCGTTCCTTCCACCGAAGTGGTTGGTCTGACGGACACATAACGCTCACCGTTGTACCTCCCCGAGGGGCGGCTTGGCGGCAAGCGCCTGTCAATCTCAATCGTCCATCTTGCGATGATCGATTGACGCACTGTTCAGTTGTCAAGGAGCCCGGTTCCTGTCGCGTGCAGCACATGGCTGCCTCGAGCAGGGCCTCATAGTATAGCACCGCTTTGAACAAGTGATGCTGGCCGGCCGGACTCGACCGGCGAAAGGCAACGATAGCGGACTCTGTGAGTTAACGCTTTCGTTCCGTTCACTGTCCCGTAGAAGGGACCGTCCACACCCTTTGGTGTGTCAGCGGAAGGTAAGCATGCTCGCGGGCCTACCGCACTCTTGTCGCACGATTCTTCCACGATCCGCCCGATGGCGCTCGATTGGACGCTCAAGAGTGGCGCCAGACACCGGTTCACCGGCGGGGCACCGGGCCATCTCTGTGCACCCGGTCAGGAGGCGTCGAGCGGCCCTTCCTGGCCGGATTCACTTCCTGGAGTAGCCTTGTTGGCTCTGTGGAGCACACTGATCTGCCACAACGTCAGCGCTGCGAGGAGGATCAACGTGCCGAGTGCAAGCCCCAGCAAGGGCGTCTCTCCGAGCGGTACCACGCTTCTCGTGGTGTCGAACTCGACGAACCTGCTCGGCTGGATCGCCACGATGGTCTCTGTCTGGGTTATAGCTATGACCCCCGACGGCGGAGCTACCGCTGCAGAGAGTGCATGCACGAAGTTCGCAAGCACCGTGATCTGACCGTCGTTGAGCGCCCCGGCGAACCCGGGCATGTCCGAGATGCCGACTCTGATGATCTCTATGAGCTGTTCGTTCTCGAACGGAACGTTGATCGGTGCCGCAGAGGCTCCTGCGCCTCCGGGACCGTGGCATACAGCGCAGTTCGATGCGAATAGGTCCGCTCCTTCACCAGTGGCGGCCGCCACTGGTGCCTCCTGTGCAACGTCGTCGGTTGCTGACACCTCCGGTGTCGCACCTCCCTGGAACGACACGCTGTACGCCGCGACGGCCTCGACCTCCTCCGGCGACAAGCTGGTCTCGAACCCCGGCATCCCACCGATGCCCTTGGCAACTGCGTCCTGGGTCGATGACGCGTCGAACGACGACGCCTGGAGGGAAGGCCCCATCGCGCCTTCACCCGACGAACCGTGACACGCCGCGCATGTCTTCTTGAAGACATCAGCACCGAGCTTGTTCTCGACGGCACCCTCGGCCGTATCGGGAACGATGACCCCCGTCGAGGCCCCGGTCTGGAACCCAACGGAGTATGTGGCGACGTTGGCGATCTGCTCTTGTGTCAGCAGGTTCGCATACGCTGGCATGAGTGCTGTGCCCACAGAGATGACCTCAACGGTCTCAGACTCGGACATCCCCGATGCCTGAACCGACGGGCCGATACTGCCAGCACCGTACGACCCGTGACACGCTGCACACTCGGACTGGTACAGCTTGCTCCCATTCGTCGTCGTCGGAACCGTGGTGGTGGTCGTCGTAGCCGTCGGCGACTGCAGCCGAACGACGTACTTGGATATCGTTGCAATCTGGCCATCTGTCAGTGTTCCCGCGAGACCGGGCATCGCTCCGATGCCGCCTGCCACAATGGCGGACATCTCCTGCTCGGACAACGTCAGAACCTGGAGAGAGGGGCCGATCCCCCCTTCACCGGACGCACCGTGACAACCGGTGCATGCCAAGAAATGCAGCTTCGCTGCGTTCGTATCCTCCGGGATCGTCGTGGTGATCGCAGAAGGTGTTTCGACAACGCCCTCATCGAGAGCGATGTAAAACGCGATCGCTTCGATCTCGTCATCGCTCAAGGGGCGGTTCTTGTTCGCCATGATGCCCGTCGTCAGCACTTCGACGAGCTCGGCAACCGACAGTCCCCTACCGGCGACGTTCAGTTTCGTGTGACACAAGGCGCATCGTTCCTCGAAGAGCGCTGCACCGTCGACACCGGACGGACCGGAACCGATCGTGACGGCCACCACGCCCGAGGGGTCTTCTGCGTCGTTGACGTTGCCCTCGTCATCGGTGACGGTGAGGGTCACGTCGTAGACTCCCTCATCTTGAAAGGCGTGGTACACCTGCTCGGCCTCAGCCCGTGATCCCGACACCACAGGACTCCCGTCCCCGAAATCCCACTCGTACATGGTGATCGTGCCGTCGTTGTCGGTGGATCCCATGGCGGTGAACGCCACGAGGGCTCCCACGGGCGCCGTCGTCGGGCGTGCCGCTGCGCTGGCGACAGGGGGTTCGTTCTCCTGCGCTGTTGCCGGTCCGGTGAGCACGAGCCCGAGGAATAACGCCGCGACCACTGTGCCGAGGCCTCTGGAACCCTTCTTTTGGAACATGCTGCTCATACCTACCCGCGCCCCCGGAGGATCTCCGGTTTTCGAGAAGCTTAGTCGCTCTCTCATGAATTGAGCGAACGCTGCTCACCACCCCAGGCGGTCGGGCACATGTCTTGCCGGCAAACCGCGAGCATCCAGAAGTGGCCCGGGTTCTGACTGTGCACTGTCAACCCAGCGACCGCATCCACCATCCGATGATTCTCGTGGAACTCGAAAGCGCCGCCCCAACATCGTGGGGCACAGGGTCTATCGCTCGGCGTCGACGCGACCTTTGATCGCGATGAACAGCCAGATGATTCCTGCAACGAGCAGGACGCCTCCGACAGACATGGCGGCCACGATGTTGATCGTGATGCTCAACGCCCACACGATCGGAGGAATCAGGATCACGATGGCGACCACGATCATCCAAACGGGCCACTGCTTCTTCGGTTGTGTCGCCACAGGAGGGGTCCTTTCGATCTGTGGGAGAATCGTAGCTCGAAGCCCTTCGGTACCGTGCTCTGTCACACCTGCCAGGGTGCCAGGCGGTGCCCCGATCACCTGTGGATCAAGGAGAGACCGCGTCGTGTCCGCCGAGGGCACCATCGAGCCACACCGAGTAGGCGCCTGTGGCATCGGCCTCGAGAACCAGGAACTCAGGGACGTCGTAGCTGTGGAGGCGACATATCGCATCGTGGACCTGCTCGACGTACGCTGCGGTCGTCTTGAGGAGCAACTGCACCTCGTCTGCCGATTCGATCTGACCACTCCAGCGGTACATCGAATGGACCGGGACCATAGTGACGCAGGCCACGATCCGTCCGCCGAGAAGCTCCGCTGCGAGCCGTCGGGCCGTCTCGACGTCGGCCTCCGTGGTGAGTATCAGCCGAACATCTGAGCCCATCATCACACCTCCACATCCATTCGTCGGTCCCCCGGATAGCGTTGAACCCACCCTGCTGCATGCAGGCTAGGCTCGTGTACCCGGCAGAGGAGGAGTGTTGGACCATCTGGCGTGGACAGATTTCAGCACGACCGATGAGCGCCCGGCTCCACTCGGTGATCGGGTCGCCGCCCATGTCATCGATGCACTGATCCTGTTCCTCCCCCTCTTTGCCTTGTGGGCACTCTTCCTCAGACACGTACCGTTGCTCGTTGGAACCGTCGTGAGCAACGGTCTCTCCCTCTCCTACTTCGTGTTCCTGGAAGCGTTCCGGGGTCGGACCATCGGCAAGCAGCTACGTCGCCTGCGGGTCCGAAACCGCCGCGGCGACCTCCCGAGCGTCGAACAGGCCTTCCGGCGCAACCTGTATCTCATGCTCGGCATCGTGCCGGGACTCGTCGGCTCGGTCGTGAGTCTTGCCGTGATCGTTTGGATCGCCGTCACCATTCAGATCGACCCTGTGTCGCGACGCGGTATCCACGACTGGTTCGCCGACACGTTCGTTACCCAGGCAAGTCGTCTCTGAGGGAACCCGAAGATCACCCGTGTCGTGGCTCTCCGAGCACCATGTCACATCGCTGTGGTCGGCGCTTGAGGACCAAGTGCTCGACGCCGAGAGCGAACCCCACCAGACCGACCAGGACGATGAGCGCTACCGGATCTTTCGTCGCGGATCCGACCACGAGCACGACGAGGGAGGCCGCGCACCCCATCGCGCCGGTCGCAGCGACCGTGCGACGCACGCCGGCGCCTCGGCTTGTGCGAAAGGCAGCGAGATTGACAACCGTAAATACGGCGAGGAACACAGCGCTCGCCACAGCAGAGATGCTCGTCAAGGGAAGGGCCACCGCGATCGCGAGTCCGGCTCCCGCCGTCACATGGAGCCCGATCGGTTCGTTCCATGTGAGCCGTTCGAATCTGTCGGGAAGCTCGCCCTCGGTAGCGATCGTGTAGCTGAGACGAGCAGACCCGTACAGCGTGGCGTTGATCGCCGAAAGTGTTGCGAGCACGGCGGCGATCGCAACGAGCGTGAACCCGGTCGAACCGAGAGTGGCAGATGCCGCTTGAGCGAGAGCGAAGTCGGCCGTCTTTGCGATCTCGGCTGGTGAGAGTGATCCCACGACGACGATCGATACCAGGACGTAGAGGATGATCACCGTCACGACGGAGATCAGGAAGGCACGGGGAAGTGTGCGATGAGGGTCGACAACGTCGGCAGATGCGTTGGCGATCAGCTCGAACCCTTCATAGGCGACGAAGATGAGCATGCCCGCAGCGACCACAGCGAGCGGCGAAGGCCATGAGCTCGGGGCGAGCGATCCTGAGGACACCGCCGGGACCCCGGCAGCGATCACGACGCCAAGAATGACGAGCTTGATCCCGACGATCACACCTTCGGTGCGCGCCACGAGCCCAGCGTTCGTGAGGTTGACGAGCCACGGGCCGAGGATGGCGAGCAAGATCAGGCCGCGCAACAGCAACGGAGAGGGGGTGGCATCGCCGATGAACAGAGTCGCGGCGTAGTGTCCAAACGCCGACGCGTACAGGGCGGTGGTGGCCACGTACCCGACCCACAGGACCACGTTGAGACTCCCGGTGAGTTCGTTGATGCCGAAGATACGATCGACGAACGCAACGGTTCCCCCAGCACTCGGGTACTCCACGGAAAGCTTGCTGTAGCTGATCGCGGTGAGGATGCTCACCACTCCCCCGATGAGGAACGCTATCGGTGTTGCACCACCCGCCTCCGTCGCAGCGACGCCCAGGACGGCGAAGATCCCTCCACCGACCATCCCACCGATTCCGATAGCGATCGCACCGAGGAGTCGTATGGATCCGCCGTCAGCAGTGCGCGCCGTCGCTGGCGTGTCGTCGTTGGGGCCCATCGCCGACAACCTTACCCTCGCACCCGGCGGGTAGCAGGACACTCCCGACCCACGGTGTGCCGACACGGCATCGTCACCGAGAGCGGCTCCCGTGTCTCCCTCCCGCAACTGATCAGGGGTTGGTCCAGGTGACCCTCGCGGTGACCGGGTCCGTTCCCCCCGTGGCACCAGCTCCGCCGACGAGGGAGAATGTGATCCTGAACGTGTCCTTTCCTGCTTCAGGCGAACCCGGAATGAGCTCGCCCGAGTGGCTCACCGTGGTGTCGGCACAGTCGTTCGGGTCGGGAAGGGAGTACGACACGTTGGTCGCTCCCGCCGTGATGTATACGTCGAGCCAGATTGTCGTTGAGGACGACGAGTTCGGACAGGGCATGTTGACCGAGTAGCTCTTGGCACCGGTCGAGGGGGCCGTCGTCGTCGTG
>CAYLVM010000097.1:0-3462 GCA_964387145.1 uncultured Acidimicrobiaceae bacterium | reverse complement strand
TCGTGGTCGAAGACGTAGACGTCGTCACCGCAACACCCAACGTGGTCGTCGTGACCGGGACGGCGAGAGCAGCGACCGTCGTGGTCGTCCCGCCTCCGAAACCGGTCCATCCCGCAGCAACCGCGGTGATCGACAGAAGAATCGCTATGACGACCGCAGCGATACCGAGCATGAGCCACCGGAACGACCCCGGAGCAGGACTCGTGTCCTCCTCCTCGTCGTGGGGAACCCCACCTGCCGGTGGGTAGGGTGCGAGTTCATCGATCACCGATTCCTCCGGCGGGTCGTCGAAGGGGCCATCGTGGGGAAGAGACCCGATAGGCGGCAGCACCTCCATGTCGTCCATGACCGAGTCGGTCTCCTCATCGATGTCTGGCTTGCTCGCCGCCGCCTGGCGTCTGGCCCAACCCCTGCGGAACTGCTCTTTCATCTCATCGCTGAGCTGCTCCCATGCCGTGTGCGCCTGTGACAGCACCCAGGGAGCGATGGGTGCGTAGTCGTTGGGCTCGAGGCGCTTGTAGGCGGCCACCGCTTCAGCGAACTCGGGATCGTGGGGATCCACTTCGATGTCTTCGGGTACACCGGACTCGCCACCGACCTCGTTCTCGAACCACTCGTCGAGCTCCTCGGAGGTCCACTCCGGGGCGTCCGGCGCCGCGGGTGTCTCCGATGGAGCGGGCTCGGAAGTCGAGGGCTCCGACACCTCCGGGGTGCCCTCTTCGGGCGGGAAGTCGTCGTCGAGGCCGGGTAGATCGTCTGGTGCCATTGCACACCCCTTCGCATCACGGAAAGGTGTGTGGGCCCGCGGTGGCCTGGGTCGACGCTCCCTTTCCCCCTCATGGTGGCGGCACCATACCACCACCGTCCGTGGTGATGCAGAGAGTGGTGGTCGTGGCGAACACGAGCCGCTGCACAACGAGCAACGACCCCGAGGGGTGGAGCCCTTGGGGTCGTTGGTGTCGGAGAGAAGACTCGAACTTCCACGGGACAATGTCCCACTAGGCCCTCAACCTAGCGCGTCTACCAATTCCGCCACTCCGACGTGGTGGGGAAGCTGAAAGTATACCGGCCGACCGCCAGAACGATCAGAAGACCTTCTTGACTTCAGGGAAGTGACACGCCACCCAGTGACCGGGGCCCAACTCGGCGAGCTGAGGCTCATCGACGTCGCACTTCCCCTCGACGGCGATCGGGCAACGCGTGTGGAACCTGCATCCGGACGGTGGGTTCGCAGGCGACGGGATATCCCCCTCGAGAAGGATCCTCTCCCGGCTCACCTCAACCGACGGATCCGGAATCGGGACGGCAGACAGCAGTGCGTGCGTATAGGGATGCATCGGCTGGTCGTAGAGGGAGTCCCGCTCGGCCATCTCCACCATGCGTCCGAGATACATCACAGCGACACGATCCGAGATGTGCCGGACCACCGACAGGTCATGTGCGATGAACAGGTAGGTGAGGTTGTACTCGTCCTGGAGATCGTCGAGGAGGTTGAGGACCTGGGCCTGGATCGAGACGTCGAGCGCCGATACCGGTTCGTCCAGGACGATGAACGAAGGGTTGAGGGCAAGAGCGCGAGCGATGCCGATCCGCTGACGTTGTCCACCTGAGAACTCGTGGGGGTAACGGTTGGCGTGCTCCGGTTGGAGACCAACGACCTTCAAGAGATCCTTGACCTTCTCGACACGACCTGCCTTGTCTCCTTCACCGTGCACCGTGAGGGGTTCGGCGATGATCGACGCAACGGTCATCCTCGGGTTGAGGGAGGCGTACGGGTCCTGGAAGACGATCTGGATGTCCTCACGGGCTGCCCTGAGCTCTTCCTTGCCGGCCGTCGCGAGGTTGACGATCGTCCCTGTCGTATCGGAGCGGAACCAGACGTCCCCCGAGGTGGGGTCCACGAGACGCATGATCGAACGGGCCGTCGTCGACTTGCCACACCCCGACTCCCCGACGAGACCCATGGTCTCGCCCTTCTTGATCTCGAAGGAGATGTCGGAGACGGCCTTGACCGCACCTACCTGCTTCTTGAAGAACACACCCTTGGATATGGGGAACTCCTTCACCAGATGGTTCACCCGCATGATGATGTCCTCGGGAAGATCCCCTGCATCCGCAGCAGTGTCATGGACCGTCTTGTCCATCGTGTCGCTCACGATGCCCCTTCCTTGGACCGGTCGGCATCGACGTCGAGCTTCTTGAGGTCGAGTTCCTCGGCCCGGTGGCAGGCCACGGATTGGTCGCCTTCGCCGATCGGTCGGATCGCTGGAAGTACCTTGCCGCAGATGTCGATGGCGAACTCGCACCGGGGCCGGAAACGGCAACCGACGGGGAGGTCGATCACCGATGGTGGCGCTCCGGCAATCGAGTGGAGTCGTGCGCGATGGACGCCGTCGAGTCGGGTCATCGAACCCAGCAGACCCCAGGTGTATGGATGCTGTGGGTTGTGGAAGATGTCGTCGACCGACCCTTCCTCGACAATGCCTCCGGCGTACATGACCTGGATCGTGTCGCAGAAGCCGGCAACGACACCGAGGTCGTGGGTGATCAACAACACGGCGGTGCCACGATCCTCTGCGAGCTTCAACATGAGATTCATGATCTGTGCCTGAGTCGTCACATCGAGTGCGGTGGTCGGTTCGTCAGCAATGAGGAGATCGGGGTTGCATGACAGGCCCATGGCGATCATCACTCGCTGGCGCATACCGCCGGAGAACTGGTGCGGGTAATCCTCGAGACGGGCCGGGGCGTTCGGGATCTGAACGTCTTCGAGGGCCTTGATGGCAATGCCGCGCGCCTCCTTCTTCGAGACGTGCTGATGCAGCACGATGGTCTCGACGAGTTGGTCACCGATCGTGTACACGGGGTTGAGTGCCGTCATCGGATCCTGGAAGATCATCGCGATCTTGCCGCCACGAATCGCCTGCATCTCATCTTCACCGAGTTCGAGGAGGTTCTCACCCTGGAACTCGATCGTTCCGGTGACGATCTCACCGGCCGGGGGTTCGATCAGTCGCATGATGGACATCGCTGTCACCGACTTGCCCGAACCGGACTCGCCCACGACACCGCGACGCTCTCCGGGCATCAGATCGAACGAGATACCGTCGACGGCCCGCACGACGCCCTCCTCCGTCGAGAAGTAGGTGCGGAGGTCCTCGACCTTGAGCAGCTTCTCAGTCATGTCGACTCCTACTTCCGCTCGATCGTCTGGGTCGGGTCGAGAGCATCCCGGAGCCCGTCACCGAGGAAGTTGATGGCAAGCACCGTGCTCACCAGAGCGAAGCCTGAAAAGACCATCTCCCACCAGAACCCGCGTACCGCCATGCGACCGCCCTGAGCAACCATGGCACCCCACGTCGGCGTTGGTGGACGCACACCGAAGCCGAGGAACGACAGCGCAGCCTCGATGATGATCGCTGCGCCGATGATCAAGGTCGTCTGGACGATGATCGGGCTCAT
>CAYLVM010000096.1:0-9357 GCA_964387145.1 uncultured Acidimicrobiaceae bacterium | reverse complement strand
CGCTCAACTACATCTCGGCAGGCGTCGAAGGTCTCGTGATCACCCTGGTCCCGGCAACGACAGCGGTCCTCGGTGCGATATTCATCAAGGAGGGCGTCGCTCGACGTCAGATCATCGGTCTCGCCATCGGCCTTGCAGGCACGATGCTCATCGGGATCGCTGGGGACAGCGGACTCGGCGCCGAAGGCAACATCGTTACAGGGTTCGCCTTCGCTCTCGGCGGCGTGCTCGTCGGATCGGCCACGGGCGTCATGCAGCGGCACTACGCGCCGAGACACGACACGGTTGAACTCGCCTTGCCGATGTTCGTCGCCGGAACTGTCGTTGCGGTCCTCGCCGGGTGGGCCATCGGGTTCGACCACGTGCGCTCGTACGACACGAATTTGTGGATACTCCTCGTGATCCTCGGTCTCGGATCGACGCTCCTGCCCTTCGGTCTGACGCTGTTCGCCTCCAAGCACGCTCCCGCAACGATCGTCGCGATGTCTGCGTATCTCGCACCACTCGTGGCCGTCGTCGCCGGCGCGATCCTGCTCGACGAGCAGATCACCACGATGATCGGCGTCGGTGGGGCTCTCGCCGTTGTCGGTGTTGCACTGGTAGGCGGCGCCCGCAGAACAGCAACGTGACGGGACGATCGGAGATCAGTGGATTGAGAGCAGTCGGTGAGTCGACAGTTCACAGATCACAGTTCACAGTCGGAAACCCCGACTGTTTCTGGGTGCCTGTGAGTCGTCGGTAGACGGCAAACGAAGAACGGATACTCCCTATCCGCGCGTCCTCCAAGTACCAAGTACCCTCCCTCCATGGACGTCTCGTCGTTGAACCCTCGGTCCCGCATCGCCGAGAGTGCGAGCTCCTTGTTCTCCCACGCCAGCTACCCCCTTGAGAACTCGCTCGACTACCCGGGGGATCCCGGGCTCTTCGGGCCTGATTCGGTCACCTGGCAGGTCGTCGGAGATGCCGCTGCCTTCATCGGTGGCATCAGGGCGTTACTCATCCAGGCGGCACACCCCGAGGTCGTTGCCGGGGTTGCCGAGCACTCCACGTACGAGACGGATCCGCTCGGGAGGTTGTCACGAACGAGCGCCTACGTTGCTGCAACGTCGTACGGCGCAATGCCCGAGGTCGAAGCGGTACTCGAGGTCGTCAACAGGGCACACACGGGCATCGTCGGGACGTCCCATCGAGGCAGAAGCTACTCGGCGAACAGCCCCCGCTACGCCGCCTGGGTACACAACGCCCTCGCGGACAGCTTTCTCATGGCGTACGAATCCTTCGGGCCGCGCCCCCTCGATCCGCCAGATCATGACAGGTACGCCCGGGAGCAAGCGCGCCTCGGCGCTCGGTTCCAGACAGAAGATCTACCGACGACACGAAACGACCTGGCGGCGTGGATTGCAGACCACCCCGA
Source organism: uncultured Acidimicrobiaceae bacterium (assembly GCA_964387145.1). Taxonomy (GTDB): domain Bacteria; phylum Actinomycetota; class Acidimicrobiia; order Spongiisociales; family UBA5794; genus JAMBLL01. Next base: position 7,943 of record CAYLVM010000096.1, on the reverse strand, counting down.
TATCGGGCCATCACCGGGGATGGAACAGGTCGTTGCGTTCCTCGCTGATCCGCCCCTTCCCCGTTCGGCATCTGGCCCGTACGCGGTGCTGTTCCAGGCGGCGGTCACCACGATTCCCGACCGTATCGCAACGATTCTCGGAGTGCGTCGACGGCTCGGAGCCCACCCTTGCGGAAGCGTGCTGACGCGCACCCTGCGGTGGGCACTGGGGGCGTCCCCGTCGTGGTGGCTCGCACTTGAACGCACCGCGACGCCCCTGCCAGAAGGTGTGGCGTTCCGAAGACCCCCACCGATCGCAGGGGTCGAGCAGCGCTTCGCCGCATCGCTGCGAGGCCGCTGAATCGTGGGTCCACCGGTCGTGGACATGAGACGAAGCCCCCAACTCACAGGTGGGGGCTTCCAAAGGTTCGGTGGGTGACTGGCTCGGTTGTGGATCGCCTTGTTCGGGAACAAGTAGCCTCGCCGGCCTCCCACCTGCAATCTGTATCGACGGTCGAAGTCACCACCTTGAGGTATCGCGCTAGGCCTTCCGACCCGTTTCTGCTCCCGGTACCAGGGCACCGGTCTACGTCGAAGTGGTCGTTCCCTCCCAATCGGCATGCATCGCGGCGTAGACGCCGGCAGCGTCGATGAGCTCTGCGTGGCGGCCATCTTCGACGATCACCCCATCGTGGAACACGAGGATTCGGTCGGATGCCTCGGCCGTCGATAGCCGATGAGCGATCGTGATCGACGTGCGGCCGCTCGTGAGGAACTCGATCGCCCGACGGATCTGCACTTCGAGGGCAGGATCGACCGCAGAAGTGGCTTCGTCGAGTACAAGCACGCTCGGGTTCGCGATCCATGCCCGAGTGATCGCGACCAGCTGGCGCTCACCAGCAGACAGATTGCCGCCACGCTCCCCGACTTCCGACCACACACCATCGGGGAGACCGTCGAGCCAGTCGAGGAGACCCAGGTCGCCAAACGCCCCTCGTACGGTGGCGTCATCGACCCCCGGCCGCCCATATCGGACGTTGTCGGCAACCGTGCCGTGAAAGAGGAATCCTTCTTGAGGGACGTAGGCGACGCTGTGTCGCAGCGATTCGATCGAGATCCGGTCGATATCGATGCCACCGATCACGATCGTCCCAAGGTCGGGAACCAGAAGGCGGGTAGCCAGCTTGGCGAACGTCGTCTTACCCGAACCTGTCTCGCCAACGACTGCAACGCGCTCCCCTGGCTGGATATCGACCGAGACACCCCGGATCACCTGGGGACCTCCCGGGTAGGAGAAGGTGACCTGTCGGAACGAGATGCCCAAGGCAGCTTCAGGCAACGTTGCGCCATCCGGTGGATCGGGGATCGACACCGGGGTGTCGATGACGCCAAGGATCTTGCGGAGTCCCGCTCCTGCGGACTGCGCCTGGTCGATCGTCTCGACAAGACGCTGGATCGGCTCGATCAGGAGGTTGACGAGGAACAGGAAGGCGACGAGCGTTCCGGCACTCATCCCCCATGTGCTTCCATAGACGACACCAACGCCGACGACGAGCGCGGTGAGGACACCGGCAAACAACTCTGCACTCGAGAAGAGCGACGACGCAAGGACCGCCGTTCGAACCTCTGCAGCGAACTGCCGATCAAGCGTGTCGTCGACCCTCTCGATCACGACCTCCTCCATGCCGTAGGCACGCACCGTCGAGATACCCGAGATCGCCTCACCCGTTGCAGCCAGTGAATCCGATACCCGCTCCCGAACACGATCGTGAGCTCGAGACAGGACACGCTGGGAGACGACGATCAGGATCGTGTACACGACCACCCCGGCGAGAACGACAAGGGCGAGCTGCCACTGGTACACCAGCATGGCGATCATGGCGAGCGTGACCTGTGCCGATCCGAGGATCATGCCGACACCTCCCCACTCCATGAACTGTTGGATCGTCTCGACATCGGAGGTCACTCGTGCAACCAACGCTCCGCGACGCTCAGCCTGGAGATCGAGCATCGACAGGGCGTGGAGATGCTCGAACGTCTTGATCCGCAGCTGAGCGAGGCCGGCTGCAGCCGACCTGACCAATCTCTGCAGTGAGAACCAACGCGCCGCCATGGCAAAGCCCACGGCGATGAGGGCGACGACGCCGAGCCTGAGAACCGTCGACGTGTCGGCGTTGGCTGTGCCGAGGATCTCGTTGTCGATTATCTGCTGGATGGTGATGGGCACCACGAGCTGGAGCGCTGCGCCGAGGATGGCGAGCACCAGTGTCCACCACAGCCCTTTGCCGAGCTCCGGTGCGACCCGGAACGAACGACGAAGTACCGCCGAGGTGCGCTCGGAAGCTCCGGTGGTCATCGGTGCCCCCCGTCGGCCTTGCGAACGGCCGCATCGTCCTCGTAGGCGGACAGGATGCGAACGTATCGCGGAATCGATGCCATGAGCTCCTCATGTGTCCCCTCAGCAACGACACGCCCGTCCTCGATGAAGATCACCGCATCAGCCAGAGCGATCGATGAGCGGCGATACGCAACGATGACCACCGTCGATGGAAGATCCGAGCGACGGAGGCCCCGGAGAATCTCCATCTCCACCGAAGGATCGACCGCCGACGTTGCATCATCGAGCACCAGCACCCGTGGGCGACGGACCAGGGCGCGGGCAAGCACAACGCGCTGCCTCTGGCCTCCCGACAGCGATGTGCCCCGTTCCCCGACCCGGGTGTCATAGCCGTACTCGAGCTCCTCGATGAACCGCTCGGCGCCTGCGAGGCGGGCAGCCTCCATGACGTCCTCCCTCGGAAGGTCCAGGCCCAGGGTGATGTTGCCCTCGATCGTGTCGTCGAAGAGGAACGACTCCTGGGAGACGAATGCAACCTCGCCTGCAAGCTCCGCCGGTGCGAACTCCCGGAGGTCTCTCCCATCGAGTGTGATCGACCCAGAGACCGGGTCCCAGAGTCTGGCAAGGAGGAGAACGAGTGTCGACTTTCCCGAACCGGTCGGGCCGACGACGGCAACCGTCTTGCCACCCGGGATGGCGAGATCTACGTCGGCAAGGACGCTCTCGCCGTCCGTGTAGCCGAAAGTGACATGTACAGAGTCCACCGATCCACCCGTCACGTCTCCGGTTGCGACGGTGTCGCCGTGTTCGACGAGGTCATCCGCATCGAGAACCTCCTGAACCCGTTGCCACGCCGCCAACGAGTGCGCCATCTCCCAGATCACGAACCCGAGAAGCGAGATCGGCATCATCATCAGCGACAGGAGATACGCAACCGTCACGAGGTCACCTGCCGTCACGGCGCCGGAGGTGAGCCGGACCACACCGACAACGAGGAGCGCAACCGTCAGAACCGATGGAAGGGACTCAACGACCGCCCGGTAGCCGACCCATACAGAGTTGACGGCGATGATCTTGTCTCGTAGCCGGCGTGCCGACACTGCGAAACGTTCGGTCTCCTCACCACCGCGGCCGAGCGCCTTGACGGTGAGCGCACCATCGATGGATTCGTGGGCGATGTCGCCGACGACACCGCGTTCGTCCTGTACGTCCACGAACGGTTGGAACGTACGGAAGGCACCGTGGATGTCGATGCCGACGATCACGACGAGGCCGACAAAGATCACGAGGCCGAGGATCGGATCCATCCCGGCAACGAGGGCAACGGTCCCGATCAACAACAAGAACGATCCGGTCGCGTACGGGAGCGGAGCAAGCACGAACGTTCCCTGGTTCGTATCGACCTCAGATACCGACAGGAGATCGCCTGTGCTCCGCCGGTCGTACCACGCGAGATCGAGGCGCAACTGATGATGGATCAGCCGCTTCCGCGCATCTGAGCGGGTGCCGTACTGCAGCCATCCCGCTGCGGCGCGACGCAGGGTGATCCCGACCGATTTCCACACGGCAACACCCAGGATCAGGGCCAAGGCCTGCCAGAACGTCGCGTCGAGCGGTTCACCATCCTGGAGCACCGGGAGGATCAACGCGTCGGTGATCCTCCCGACAACCACCGCCGAGGCAACGATCGCCGAGACGAACAAGACGGCACCGGACACGGCAAGGGCAAAAGACCACGGGCGGCGCTTGACGAAGCTCCACGTAAGCCGGAGACCGCCACCAAGGACGCCGGCAAAACGCGGCGGGGGCACCGTGGAGGGTCGCGCGGAATCTGACATGTCGGTCAGGGTAGGACCTCGAACGCCGCAGCCTTCGGCGGCGCTTCGCCACCCGTTGCTGGTAGTCTCGCGGCCATGTTGAATCTCATCTTCGCAGCCGAAGAAGCAGTGATCGGCGCTCCTCCTGGAGACGAATGGGCAACGATCGCCTACGCCCTGCTCGGAATCACCCTGCTCGTTGCTGCCATCGCGACGATCATCGTCACGCCCAGGGCCGAGTCTCACCACTAGTTCTGCGACGCTTCCACCCTCGCCGGGAGGAAGCACGCGAAGAACTTCTCGATCTCTGTCACACTCCCGCCGTAGTGTCCTTCGTGCACGATGTGGTCGTCGACCACGCATAGGGAAGGAGCATGGATGGGACTCGCACACGGAACCATCGGATGGGCAGATATTGCGGTACCCGACACCGCAGTGGGAGAGGCTTTCTACACCGGCTTGTTCGGCTGGACGACAGAGTCATCTTCCGATGACAGCATGCCGTACACGATGTTCGCCAAGGACGGCAAGGTCGTCGCAGGAATGGGGCCATTGTCCCCCGACCAGCAGGCAGCCGGTCAGCCACCGGTGTGGACGCCGTATGTGATCGTCGATGACATCGACGCGACGCATGACGGGGCAAAGGAACTCGGTGCCCGCATCCTGATGGAGCCGATACAGATTCTCGATGCAGGTTCCATGTTCTTTGCGCTCGACCCGGTTGGCGCCGCGATCGGCTTCTGGCAGTCGGGCGCCCACGACGGCGCACAGGTGTTCAACGAGGTCAACACGATGGTGTGGAACGATCTGGGATGCCGGGACGTCGATGCGGCAACTGCGTTCTACACGGCACTCCTGGGATGGGGGAGCGAAGCGATGGATATGGCGGGATCCGAGTACACGGTGTTCATGGTCGGGGACCGGGCCAACGGGGGCGTGTCGGACATATCGACGACACTCCCGGATCAGATCCCCGCCCACTGGCTCACCTGGTTCCGCGTCGAGAGCGCATCAGATGCTGCAGCTCGGACCGTCGAGCTCGGGGGTTCGGTCATGAAGGAACCCGCCGACACACCCATGGGAGTGACCGCGATCCTCACCGATCCCGCAGGTGCAGTCTTTGCCGTCATCGAGACGGAACAGGCAGACGGCCAGCCCGACCGCTGACAGCCGGCCATGTTGGCGGGGGTTCGTGACCGGGAACTCCTGCCGACACTGCCAACGGAACACAACCGACACGGTGTGAGCATCCACAGCCGACGAACAGCTCCGGGAATGCCTCGACCCTGTTCATCGTTATCACCACGGGCAACGTCCTAGCCTGCCTCACGAATGCCTACCACCGATTCCATCCTCAAGACCAAACGTCGTATCGCTTCCGACCTGGAACGCCTGCGTGTTCGTACGTTCACGATGACAGCGTCCCTGTCAGACGACGATCTTCATCTCCAGTTCGACCCGCTGATGAGTCCTCTGATCTGGGACATGGGCCACATAGCGAACTTCGAGGAGTTCTGGTTGCTGCGTGAACTCGACGGCCGCACTGCACACGATGCAGAGCGCGATGCAATGTACAACCCCTTCGACAACCCGCGGTGGACCCGTTCCCAGCTCCCTCTCCTCAACCGGATCGAAGCGACCGAGTACCTCGATGAGGTCCGCCACGACACCGAGTCGGTACTCACCGGGACCGACATCATCGATGGACATCCGCTCGCCCGCGACGGATACGTGTTCGAGATGGTGGCCCAGCACGAGGCGCAACATCAAGAGACGATGCTCCAGGCCTTGAACCTGCGCCCGGACTTCGAGGCATACACACTGTCGGCCGTCCGTCGACTCCCGCCACGGCGCACCGTCAAGGACACGGAGCGGATCATCATCGAAGGTGGACCCTTCACCCTCGGAACCGACAACCGGATCACGGCCTACGACAACGAACGGCCTGCTCATGAGGTCCACGTCGGAACGTTCGCCATCGACCGGTTCCCCGTCACCAATCGACGCTATCTGGCCTTCGTGACGAACGGCGGCTACAGCCGAAGCGACTTGTGGTCATCGCAAGGTTGGGAGTGGCGGACCGGCATCGACGTCGAGGCACCCCAGGGTTGGAATCGCTCAGCAACGGGTGAGTGGAGCCAGACGATGTTCGGTCGGGTCCGACCGCTCGATCCGACAGAACCCGTCATCCACGTCAACTTTTGGGAGGCCGAGGCGTTCGCCGTGTTCGAAGGCAGCCGGCTGCCCACCGAGCCCGAATGGGCGAAGGCAGCGAACTGGGGTCCCGAGACCGATCAACCACGGACCTATCCGTGGGGGGAGACACATCCAACGTCGGCACACGCCAACATCGGCCAAGCGGTGTGGGGACCGGCTCCCGTCGGGTCGTACCCCCTCGGTGCTTCTGGGTACGGCGTCGAACAGATGCTCGGAGACGTGTACGAGTGGACCTCCTCACCGTTCACTCCGTACCCCGGGTACAGGACCTTTCCCTACCCTGAGTACTCCGAGGTGTTCTTCGGAGATGAGAACTTCCGGGTGCTGCGCGGCGCCTCGTGGGCGACATCACCTTCGGTGGCCCGCAACTCGTTCCGCAACTGGGACTACCGCCAACGACGACAGATCCTCTCCGGGATTCGTCTCGCATGGGACGTCGCATGAGTCACGAGGAGAGGTTCACCCTCGAGTGGCTGTCTGAGCCTGCGGACTTCAAGTCCCAACTCATCCGAGACGTCCGGTCGGGGCTCATCGCCAAGGACCGTTCCCTCCCATCGATCTACTTCTACGACGATCATGGATCCGAGCTGTTCGAAGAGATCACCCGGCTCCCTGAGTACTACCTCACCCGGGCCGAAGCGGAGATTCTCGAGACGCACGCTGACGACCTGATCTCAGCCTTCCGCCCGGTCGAGATGATGGAGATCGGAGCGGGCTTCGCGCGAAAGACGCGCATCTTGCTCGACGCCATGCACGCCGAAGGCACCGGCGACTGGTACGTCCCCGTCGACGTTTCGGACCTCGCTCTCAAACACGCGGGAGATTCCCTGACAGCAACCTATCCGTGGCTGAAGGTGAGAGCGTACGTCGGTGACTTCCTGTCCGACCTCCACCGTGTGCCTCGGACCGGCCGTCGGATCGTGACCTTCCTCGGTTCGACGATCGGCAACCTTCCCCCAGATGAACGCCCCCGATTCCTCGCTGAGGTCGCCGGTTCGATCGAGTCGGACGACGCGTTCCTGCTCGGCGTGGACCTCGTCAAGGATGAGGCAACGATGGTTGCCGCCTACTCGGACACTCAGGGTGTCTCTGCTGCCTTCAACAAGAACATCCTCGCGGTGATCAACCGTCACCTCGGTGGCGACTTCCCCCTCGACGCTTTCGCTCACGAAACCCGTTTCGAACCAGACACGATGTGCATGAAACAGAGCCTCCGAGCACTTCGAGATGTCACGGTGCGTCTCACCGACATCGACCTCACCATCAGGATCTCGGAGGGTGAATCGATCCACACGGAGTGGTCGTGCAAGTTCACGAAAGAGAGCGTTGCACGTCAACTCGAAACGGCCGGCCTCACCGTCACCGAGATCTTCACGGATCGCCAAGACAGATTCGCGCTCGTCGTCGCAACCAGGTAACGACGCAACGCACGTCTCCCTTTGAACCTCAATCCGCTGTTTGACGCCGTGGTGCCGGGCTCCTTCTCCCGTCCCCCCTTCAGGGGGGACAAGCGAGTCTGCGAGCGAGGGGGGACCGCGAGCCTGCGAGCCCGGTACGGCACGATCCCACGCACAGGTTGGTTCCACTTCGTG
>CAYLVM010000095.1:6216-9417 GCA_964387145.1 uncultured Acidimicrobiaceae bacterium | reverse complement strand
TGCTGCGGATTCAAGGGGCCATTGCAACACCTCGGCGAGTCTGTCTGACGGTGCCAATCATTCAGGGGTCCGCTGCTGGAGATTCCCGACGCGAAATAGTCGAAACCGATTGCAGGCTTGCCTCTCCAACGAGACGACACCAACTCTGGTCGAGAGTGATGCAACGATCCCTTGAAACCGCACCCCCTGAACTCGCAAAGCAAAGCAAAGGGACGGGTTGTGGTTCCCATGTTGAGCGATGCACAGACAGGCAAGACGCCGTGCTACCAGCCCAGCTCGACCGCAAGCGTGTCGCTGACGACGGCGAGAGCGTCGCCTGGGAGGCCGGGTTCCGCCACCTGACTGCCAAGTTCTACAGCCCACTGCTCATCGGTAGGACTGTTCCGGAATTCATGGAGGAGAATCGACCGACCGAGCAGAACACGTACCAGGGCCATACAGTCGGCTCCCAGAGCACCGGCCTGCGCCAGCTGCCTCAAGTCAAAGAGATCGCGTGCGGCGGCGCGCTCGACGTACGCCGTGAGCTTCATCGCACCAAAGGCGTCGATCGTGGGGACGGGTAGCTCAACAGAGTGCGGCAGGTCCGAGTATTTGAGACGTACCGGCATGAGCTGCGAGGGCAGCTGCATCCACTCGTGTCGGGCCAGGATCACTTGTACCTGAACACGCAGATCGTCAACACTCAGGGCATAGGTAACAACACCGCCTCGACTCGAACGCGAGATCACGGCAATGCCGGGGAACTCAAGGCGTACCGCGTTCGTGGCGCGATCCACAAGTTTGTCGGCGTCCCCTTCAACCAGGTGCAGGTCCAGATCCTCTGACAGCCTGACATCAGGGAGATGGGTCCGGTTCAGGGCGGTTCCCCCGATGAAGATGACACTTTCTGCCCCGGCCACGCCGTTGATCAGGTGCGACAGCAGATGATCTCTTCTCACTTGTCGTTCCGGCACACCAAGAAGCGCAGCGGCGCCTCGTATCTCCCTGTCGTCAATCATCACGGATCCCGAATGAGGATCGATCGGTCGGTTCGACCGGACGAAGGCCTTGGCTCGCCACTGGATGTCGTGGGCGTTCGAGCGTTGGCGCATCGGGGACCAAGGCATCAGCGAACCAGCGTGCCCGCCGATACGATGGGAGGGCACTCTGTGTCCCTGCGAGATCGCGCGCTATCTCCCAGTCGGCTTCCAGCGACAGTGTCCGGAGCACTTCCTCGGCGGTCCCTAGCGTGACGCCCGCTTGTTGGGGCTGGTGAGCAACGTCGAGCAACGCCTGTTCAACCGTACTCACACGACCCTGGCCGAGTTCGCTCCGCCAGACCTGGGTTTCGAACTCTGCTGCATTCCGGTGCAGGAAGTGAACCAGTCCGGCCGTGGTGGTCATGGAGCGTCGCCTCGCTGGTACGGCTACGACCGCGCTACCCAGCGCCCTTGGGACAAGTCCCAGTACTCGAGCGGCAGAGATACCCACGAGTGCGACCTCGCTCACCTCGTAGTCAGCCACGGCGATACCCAAAGCGACCGCTTCGACTTCGGGAACCCACGATTGATCGCCGATCCACGCCGCTTGGGGCACGGCGTAGTAACCGTGTGCCAGGTGGAGGAGCACACCTTGTGAAGCAAGGCGCTGCACCTCTTGGGCGGGAATCGCATACAGGTCCTTGAGGTCGCGAGGTCGCACAACGCGATTCGATCTACGTAACAACTGTTCCGGAATAGTGAGTGAACGCGACATCTCCGCGCTGATTATAGGTTGCAGACCTAGTTTCAGCGCGCACTTCGGCCCATTGGGGCTTCACGAACGCCCACGGTTGGCGAATTCAAGGGGTCATTGCAACACTTGGGCGAGTCTGTCTGACGGTGCTGATTGTTCAGGGGACTGCTGCTGGCGTTTCCCGACACGAGACAGGACAAACACATCGCAGGCTCGCCTCGGCCGATTGGGCCTGCGTGGAGGCTTCACAGGAACGGCCTTACCAGTCGAGGTTGGTCTGTGACCGGGACACGGGGTCCGGATGGTGGCCCCGGTCTCACGCGACGCCCATTGGTGGCTTGAAGCCGCGGAATCGAAGCCGTACACAATGCACCGGATATGGGCGGCCAGCACGCACTTGGTACCGCGCTCGATAGAAGCTGCATGAATCACGGATTTGAGTCGCCAGCTTCGCGCATCCGAGCTGATCGCCGCTTCAAAGGCGATAACGCCTTGGTGAATCGCGTGCGCTGGATCGGTACTTCGAGGATCGGCCTCGAGACGGTCCGGGCACCACGTGTCGTTGCACGGCTCTACCTGGTTCTCGTTTCGTTGCGACATCGGACGCCTTCAACTACTCATCCGACGTTGCGGAAGATGTGGGTGCATCACGTACCGTCGACGAGCACCGACGCCGGGTTGGCTGATCGCCGTCTACGCTGAGTGGATGAGGCCGGTGGCCCGTCGAGCGGTTTTCACGTTGTGGAGTACCTTCCGGGAGTTCTCCTGGTGGGCAGACAACGCTGGTCCCATGCCCAAGAGCTTCGTGATCGCCAATCGACTCCTCGGAGTGACCCTGACCGGTGCTGGCACCTACTGGTTGTTCGGTGGTCCACGTCTGTTTGGCCTCGCGATGCTGGTCCTCGGAGTCGGTCTCGTTCTCGGGACGTTCGAGTTGCGGGGCCCGCGGGACTGACCCGCATCGGAACCCGAGCGCGGCCCAGGAGAACGTGCATATCTGCGGTTCTCATACGAAAACACTCACATCGACCGACCGAGCAGATCATGTTTGTATTCAGGAGGGAGCGGCCTTCGCTCGGATATTCAGGGTTCGCCGCCGGCGGCTCCCGACCCGCAATCGGAGAAACACATAGAGGCAGATGAGTTCGACCTCGACAGCTCGATATGCTGGTCTGGGCGGGTTGGCGAAGCGAGCGATATTTCACAGATCACACTGATCTGTGCGGGGGTGTCTCTGTTGGGCGTATGGTTCGAGCGTGGACGTTGACTATCCGGGTTTCGGCACCATCGTGATGGAGGGCAACCACTTCGAACACGACGTGGTGGTGGAAACGGGTCGCACACGCCGCCGGAAGAAGGGACCATCCAAGGCATACCGCAACCGGTATGGTCACACGCCGCTGTCTCTTGATGAGGACATCCCCTGGTCGGCGCCACGGCTGGTAGTGGGAACCGGGGCAAGTGGGCAACTTCCGATCATGCCTGAGG
>CAYLVM010000095.1:0-6116 GCA_964387145.1 uncultured Acidimicrobiaceae bacterium | reverse complement strand
CCACGGCTGGTAGTGGGAACCGGGGCAAGTGGGCAACTTCCGATCATGCCTGAGGTGTGGGAGGAGGCCAAGGTTCGAGGGGTGGAGCTCATCACCTTGCCGACATCGGAGGCGTGCGAGCTGCTTCGCTCGATCGACGAGGGCGAGATCTGTGCGATCCTGCATGTCACCTGCTGACTGGCCTCACCTGCTCAGGATGTGACGCCTGATTGATGTGCACTCCAGGGACAGGGCGATCGTTATCGCTCAGGGTTGGGTGATCTGTGTTTGGCCCGGTCCGCGTTCGAAGTAGGGGTCGATGTTTCTGAGTACTACCAACGTGTTGAGGGTGATCATCTCGTTGGGGGTGGAGTACACGACCAACATGGGTGCCCACCGACGCACCCTGAGTGAATCGAGGCGGCAGATCCATTCCTGATCGACGTCTCCAGGTGCCGAAGGGCCCCTCCTTTCGCAGGTCTCGTCATTGTTCTCGACTCACACCCCTCTGATACCCTCCAAATGTGGACCACGGTCAGACCCAGCTCGAAGTCCTGCGAGACGCCGTCGCAGACAGCCAGAATTTCGTTCGCGCAGTTCTCAAGCAGGACGACTCCGGTTCGACTGTCAGATACTGAATTGCCCCGGGGTTTTGTGGAGACTCTGGGGTGCCTTGGGTTTGGTGGAGTCGAAGCGGATGTCGAGCCGGGGCTTCGACCCGGCGATCGTTACGTGTCATACCGGTGTCATATGTTGGTTCCATGTACTCATCAGTTGCCTCATGCGCCCTCGTTGGTGTCGTTGTCATGAGGAGTCCCCTGTGAACGGCGACGTCGTCAACGAGGGGCTCATCCAGATCGCTCACGGTGGTATGGCGCCGTCGACGCTCGACCGTCTCTTCGCTTCGTACGGCGCACCCGATGCGGTTCTGTCTGCGGTTCTGCGTGGCCGTACGAAAGCGTCTGTGAGGGTCGTTGATGCGGTTCGGATACCAGCAGATGTGCGTATGGCTGAACTGGAGGGTCTCGGAGTCAGGTTCATATGTCAAGGTGACGACGGGTTCCCCGAGCGGCTCACGAGATACTCAGGGTCGCCACGATTCTTGTTTCTCCGGGGCCGGCTCTCGATGTGTCCGGCCATCGGGATCGTGGGTACCAGGACGTGTACGACATACGGCACCGACCTCGCAGCCAGTTACGGTGCCGTTGCCGCCGATGCGGGCTGGACCGTGGTGAGCGGTCTCGCACGAGGTATCGATGGTGCCGCGCACAGGGGAGCAGCCGGCGTCGGGGGGCATTGCCACGCCGTGCTCGGTTCCGGTGTCGACGTCGTGTATCCCAGGAGCAACAGAGATCTCTACCAATCGATCCTCGACGCCGGCGGTGCGGTGTCCTCGGAGTATCCGCCGGGCACGTCACCCGAAGCTTGGCGTTTCCCGACCCGCAACCGGATCATCGCTGGGCTCAGCGACGTCCTTCTGGTCGTCGAGGCTGGAGAGAGAGGGGGAGCGCTCATCACCGCCAGAATCGCGTTGGAGTACGGGGTGCCCGTCTACGCCGTGCCGGGTGACGTCGACCGGCCTGCGTCCATCGGGACGAACCTGCTCATACGCGACGGGGCGTTCCCGATCCTCGGACCCGACGACCTTGGGCAGGTGCTCGATCTCCTCGGTCCCCTGTACACCACCCGGTCCTGACCCGTACGACACGGCGACGATCACCGAGTGAGGCATGCGACGAATCCTCCATCGGTTCGACGTCCTGGCAGACCCCGTACCTCACCGGCGTGGACCACAGAGATCGTCTCCAAGGCCGGCACGACGTCGTGAGTCCCGGGTGTTACCTACCGGAAGGATCCGGTTGACATTCCCGTCGGGGAGAAGGTGTACGGTCGCCACACCGCGTGCAAGAGGTGGGGCATCAGCAGCGACCAAGACCAGCGATCGGAGTGCCATGTGTCCGCTCGAGCGAGTCGCGGCAACGTCAAGACAGGAGACGACCAGAGATGAACGGATCGATCCAGTGGCTTGGCTTTGCCGGGATGAGCCTTGTCGTCGTGGCCTACGTGCCCCAGATAGTCCACCTCGTGAGAGCACGCTGCACGGGTGGTGTCAGTACGTGGGCGTATCTCGTGTGGAGCGTGTCCGGCGCGCTTCTCCTTGCGTACGCCATCACCGCGCGAGATCCTGTGTTCATCTCTCTTCAGGCCTACCAGCTCGTCGCGACAACATCGATCTACCTCTTCTCGAAACGGCACCAGGGTGAGCCCTGCAACGTCCACTGTGGAACGTCGCAGAGCCACCGAACAGAGACCGTTGCCATGGAGAGGATGCGCGGATAGAGAGCAGTCGCTCTCCGTTCACCTTTGATCCACGATCTGGCTGGGATCGATCGGTGCTGAGGCCAGTGACCCCAAGGGTTTCGCGGTGTTGGGTCCTGCACCGTTTTCGTGCGAGACGCGAGGTTCTTCTGTCTTCCTTTCAAGGGGGACGGGCAAGGAGCTTGCGACGAGCCAGGAGGATGGGGACTCGAGGTTCCCGTTGAGGGTCCGGCCTTTCACCCTCCTGGCTCGCAGACTCGCTTGTTCTCCCTCCAGCCTCAATCCACGAGGTCGTACCCGTCTCCCGGTTCTCCCGTCCCCCTTGAAAGAGGGACAGAAGGAACCCGACGGCATGCACCGAATCCATGCAAGCGCGAACACGCCGGAACCCGTACGGCTACTGGCCTGGTGGGAGATCAACACGACCAACCTCGCGGATCGAGGTCCAGGGGAGGACAGAACAACTCCGCGCGGGTTCGAACCGTCAAAGAGCGGATTGAGGCTGGATCGGTCGACCTGCTCGCGAGTTGTTGTGGCCGAAGCGGAGTCACGGTGTGCTCCGGATCGATCCCGTTTCGTCAAGCCTTGCGTTTCCAGTAGCCACGCAGGTTCGCGAGCGAACGCGAGAACCCACGCTCGTCGAACAGGTGCCTGCGGATGCGTTGGATCGTGGCAGCTTCACCGGCAGCCCAGACCCGCATGCCGGGTGTGAGGTCGATCGCGCGGATCGCTGCAACCAGGGCTTCATCGGCTGTCGATACATCCGAGGCCACATGCCAGGTGGTGTCGACATCGCGGTGGAGATCGACTTTCGCGTCGACGTCTCTCACGGCGAGATGCACAGCGATCGGAATAGGGGGGAGGTGTTCGAGAAGCTGGCAGATCGCAGGGATCGCGGTCTCATCCCCTGCAAGGACGAACGCCGTCGCGTCGGGGTCGATCGTGTAGCCACGGCCTGGGCCGGATATGGCCACTTCGTCTCCTTCTCGTGATGTCTGTGCCCACGTCGACGCGACTCCCGATGTGTGCAGCACCATGTCCAGATGGAGTTCGAGTGCTCTGGCATCGAACCGGCGTGGTGTGAACGTGCGGATGACGGGCCGGCTGCCATCGCTGAGTAGGAACTCGTTGCCCTGCCACACCGGGATCTCGAGGCGGTCTTCGCTCGGGAGGAGCAGCCGCACGCTCGCCGCAGGTTCCTCGAGGCGAAACCCCTCGAGATCCGATCCACCGAGGATCACGCGCTTCATGTGCGGCGAAACATCTTCGGTTCGTCGAAGTTCGAGCCTTCGAAACGCCGGCGGCTCACGTCGGACTCGCGTTGTGGTCATGTTCCGACCCTAACCGAGCGGTTGGCGACGGTGCCCGTGAGGTGAGAGCCGGCGATCCGATCTCTCCGTTCCTGCGCAACTGAGTCCCAAATAGTGGGCAGAGTTACGCCAGAAGGGTGGGATGGGTGTGTCATCATGGGGGAGGCATGCTCATGAGGAGGAACGCAGGGGTGACGGACATCGAACGTTTCATAAGGTCCATTCCGAAGGCAGAGCTGCATCTGCACATCGAAGGGACGCTCGAACCGGAGCTGAAGTTCGAGCTGGCGAAGAGGAACGGCATCGACCTTCCGTACGCGAGCGTCGGCGAGATGCGCGATGCGTACGACTTCGACGACCTTCCGTCGTTCCTCGCCCAGTACTACGAGGGGATGAGCGTGCTGCTGGTCGAGCAGGACTTCTACGACCTCGCCATGGCGTACTTCACCCGTGTTGGCGCCCAGAACGTCGTGTACGTCGAGATGTTCTTCGACCCCCAGGCGCACACGTCACGCGGCGTCGAGTTCTCAACGGTGATCGAGGGCCTCCACCGGGCACAGAGCGATGCCCACGAACGCCTCGGTGTGGCATCCCAGCTGATCATGTGCTTCCTGCGGGACATGTCGATGGAGTCGGCTGCCGAAACCCTCGACCGAGCGGACGAGTACCGCGACTGGATCGTCGGCGTCGGTCTCGACTCGGACGAGAGGGGCAACCCCCCGATCAAGTTCACCGACGTCTTCGCCGACGCACGGAGCCGGGGGTATCGGCTGACCATGCACTGTGACGTCGATCAGGAGGCCTCGGTCGAACACATCTGGCAGTGTCTCGACGTGATCGGTGTCGAGCGGATCGACCACGGCGTCAACGCGATCGAGGATGATGAGCTGTGTCGCGAGATCGTCCGGCGCGATATCGGATTGACCGTGTGCCCGATCTCGAACGCGTACGTGACCGATGGGACGAAGGCAGACGTCATCGTTGCGCTGCTCGAGCGAGGCATCAAGGTCACCGTCAACTCCGACGACCCCGCGTACTTCCCCGGCTACATCGCCGAGAACCTCGTACGGCTCCAGCAGGAGACCGACCTCGACACCGCGACCGTCGTACGACTCGTCCGCAACGCCTTCGAGATCAGCTGGCTCGAGGAGGCGCGCCGCTCCGACTATCTCGCTCGTGTCGACGCGTTCGCCGGACGTGCCTGATTCTCGATCTGCGCCACCGCCGTCGATGATCTCCGGCTGCCTCAGCTGCCATGTAGCTCCCTTCCACCCGCCCAGCTCATCCACGCCCTCTCTCGACGGAGGACCGAAGTTCGCTGCGATTGGACTCGACTTCGACGGGCACACGTAGACTCAGTAGTGATTCGCGAGAGCGCCGTCGAAGATCCTGAGGAGAAGCGCATGGACCATCTCGAACCTGAACATCCCCACGATGCCGGCATCTCTGAACAGGTCCCAGACGTCATGCAGTTCGAAGGCGCCGAGGTTCTCGCCAACCAGACTCGTGCACAACTCCGAGGCGACGGCTTCACAGACAGGGAGATCGACGAGTGGGCCCAGACCTACATAGCGATCGAGCACTCGGGCGATGTCGAGTCGTTCCTCGAATGGATCAAGGTCCAAGAGACGAGCAACTGAGTCTGACGAAGAGATGGCTTCCTCGCCAGGGATGGCTCTCCTCTAGCCAGCCGTGCGGCCATCATCTGGCAGCGGGTAGCCTCCGGTGAGGCCGATCGGTGTTGGTCGGCAAGAACAGGAGTGACACGATGGTCGGGATCCCTGAGTTGAACGCCGTCGTGACGCAGAAAGACGAGCTGACGCCACGTCTCATGATCCTGCGTGTTGAACCCGACGGTTGGGAGCTTCCACGTTTCGAGGCCGGGCAGTATGTGCTTCTCGGCCTTCCACCGACGGCGGAGCGTTGTGCCCTCTCGGTCGACGAGGAGACCCCGCCGAACCCTGATCATCTCCTCCGCAGGGCCTACTCGATAGCGTCGTCATCGCTCAACGGTGAGTACATGGACTTCTACATTCGGCTCGTGAGCACCGGCGTTCTGACCCCCCGTCTCTTCGCTCTCGGTATTCGTGACCGACTCTGGATGTCGGGAAGCCCGAAGGGTGTGTTCACGTTGGCCGATGTGCCGTCTGACAGGGACGTCGTCCTTGTTGCGACCGGGACGGGGTTGGCCCCTTACATGAGCATGCTTGGCGCCTACCTCGAGTGTGGGGGACCCCGTCGAATCCTGGTGCTCCACGGGGCAGCCCACTCGTGGGATCTGGGCTACCGGTCCGAGCTCGAAGCACTCCAGCACCTCTGCTCCAACTTCACCTACATTCCAACGATCGACAGGCCAGATGACGAACCCGTGTTGTGGCATGGACGCACCGGACGGGTCCAGCAGCTATGGCAGTCTGGAGCCATCGAGGAGGCATGGGGTCACGTTCCCGACCCCGGGGGCACAGACGTCTTCCTCTGCGGTGTCCCTGGCATGATCGAAGATATGGT
>CAYLVM010000094.1:0-9423 GCA_964387145.1 uncultured Acidimicrobiaceae bacterium | reverse complement strand
CCCCCTGCATCGCTCCTACGTCGCTCTGCCGTCCCCCCTGAAGGGAGGACCGAAGCACCCCACCATCCCGTCCCCCCTTCAGGGGGGACCGACTTCCGCCCGGAATCAATCCTGTCCGGGTCGCGTTGCCACCCCAACGACTCAAGGAGCTCCATGACCACACAGACCCGTGGACGCGTTCGCGTCGAGGACGGCCTCAAGAGGGTTCGTGCTCAGATCGGTGGCGTCACCGTTGCAGACTCGGCCGCCATCAAGATGGTGTGGGAGATCCCCTACTTCCCCACCTACTACTTCCCCCAGGATTCGGTGCGCATGGATCTCTTGACGGACTCGGGGGACACGAAACGCTCGCCGAGCCGGGGAACCGCAGACCTCTACGACGTCACCGTCGGCGACCGGACGGTGCCACAAGCGGCACGAGTCTGGAACGAGTCGAAGCTCGACGATGTTGCAGGGTACGTCTCGTTCGACTGGGATTCGATGGACGCCTGGTTCGAAGAGGACGAGGAGGTCTACTTCCACGCCAGGGATCCGTACACCCGCATCGACATCCTCCAGAGCTCGCGTGCCATCCGGGTCGAGGTCGACGGGGTCGTCGTCGCCAATTCCGACAGAGCCCGCTTCCTGTTCGAGACGAACCTCCCTGCGAGGTACTACCTGCCCAAGACCGACGTGAACTTCGAGTATCTGACAGCCACGGACACGGCCACCCACTGTCCGTACAAGGGCACGGCGAGGTACTGGTCGATCACAACGAGCGGCGAGACACACGAAGACGTCGTGTGGGGATACGACTCCCCGCTCCCCGAGTCCCAGCTGATCACAGGGTTCGTTGCGTTCTACAACGAGAAGCTCGATATCTACGTCGACGGGATCCTCGAGGAGAAGCCGAAGACGAAGTTCTCCTGAGGGAGGTACTCGGTACTCGGTACTTGGTACGGGGCGAGCCCATCATCGATGGGGCATGGTTCTGCGCTGAGTACACTCGGTCCCGACCATCCACCACGAAAGGACCGACCGTGGCCAAGTTCCTCAGCCAGGATCACTTCGACGCAGCACGCGAAGCGCTCAACAGCGATCCAGGGTTCCAGAACAATATCGCAAACGTCGAGCTCGCCGTTCAGTTTGACGTCACCGGGGCACCCGAGGGAGACATCTCCTACTACCTCAAGGTCCTCGACGGCGCGGTGAGTACCGACCTCGGACCCCTCGAGGAAGCCGACGTCACGGTGACCAGCGACTACGAGACATCCCAGGCGATCTCGAAGGGCGAACTCAACGTCCAGATGGCGTTCATGACCGGCAAGATCAAGGTCGGTGGCAACATGGCAAAGATCATGATGCACCAGAACGTCATCAACGACTACGCACGGGTCCTCTCCGGCCTCGACGTGGAGTACTAGCCCAACTTCGTTGGGCCGTACCTGGTACTCAGTACCAGGTACCAGAGCTGAATGAGAAAGGGCGCCCGGTCGGGCGCCCTTTCTCGTTTGGCTCTTTGCTCAGCTCAGCCTGGCTTGACAGCGTCCTTGAAACCCTTCCCAGCCTTGAAGGCAGGGACTCTGGTCGCCTTGACCTTGATCTCTTCGCCCGTCTGCGGGTTGCGGGCCGTCCGTGCGGCGCGGTCGCGCCCCTCGAACGTTCCGAAGCCGGTGATCTGCACCTTGCCGGACATCACCACGCCGCTCACGATGACGTCGAGCGTCTCGTTGATGATCTTTTCAACCGTCGCCTTGGACTCGCCGGTATTGCGAGCCACTGCCTCGATCAGATCGCCCTTGTTCATGGGTAAACCTCCTCATGTCCACGACTCTCGTGGAACGAATAACACGGTTGTGATTCTACCCAGGACCTGAATCCCTAGCAACAATGGGCGTTTCGCGAGTGCCGGACGCACACGAAGCCGGTAAAGTAGTGCCGAATCGGAGGCACCACGTGAAGAAGAACTGGACGAAGATCGCACTCGCGCTCGGACCAGTGATGCTCATTGCAACGTTGTCGTGGGAGTACGCTCGGACGAACCCTGAGTACAACTTCCTCATCCAGCCGTGGGCGATGCGCGGCTACGAGATGCGTCACGGTTGGATCATCGCCATCATGGGTGTGCTGCTGCTCGTCGGTGGCCTTCTCACGTCGTGGGAGGGGTCGATGCACCCCAGCGTTTCGGCGGCAGTCACCGTGTACCTCGTGGTAGCAGCGACCGCGTTCACTGCCTTCTTCACGCTCGACACCCAGAGAGCTACGGTATCGCTGGAACTGTCACCTGTTGTGACGATGGCGATATCGGCGCTCCTCGCCGCGTCGATCGCCCTGTCACTGAGAAGTCTCCTTCGGGAGAAGTCACCCGTCTTCAAGCGTTCGTTGCCGATCTTCGTCGTCGTGTTCGCCCTGATCTACTTCCCTATGAACCTCTCTATCGCCGGATCGATCGTCTCGATGCCGACGTGGGTGTGGGTTCTCGCCGTCTTCGCCGTGATGGCGGGCCTCTCGATATCGATCAAGCCAGGGGATGTGGCGGCGAACCGGATGCTCATCTTCACCTCCGTCGCTGCGTGGGCTGTCGTCGTGCTCTCTGCAGGTGCCATCCGCCAGACGTTGATCGATACGCAGGCACTCTTCGACCAGGGTGCAGGCGTGACCGGCGTTGCCGCACAGTACAAGGACACACAGGCGGCTTCCGGCTGGTGGCTCGCAGGATTCAGCGTGACGTTGATCTTCGTCGGAGCCGTTGGTCTGTGGGCGAAACGGCGGGACATCGTCGCGGCACTGGCCCGTGCCCGCAGACAGCGCGAGGCTGCAGAGACGAGTGCACGCGAGATCGCTGAAGCGCTCGAAACCTACGAACGTGAACAAGCAGGGACTGCGGCCACACCGCAGTCGTAGCCCATGGAAGATCAGTGGACGGGCGGACTCGATCGCTGGACCGACGGTTCACAGTTCACAGACGACAGTTCACAGTCGGAAACCTTCAGCAGCCGTGCACCATGAACTCCGCGTTGCAACAACCGCATGAACCGACCCAGAGAACAACTGCCTTCTATCCGCTGAACGTCTGAGAACCACCGAGCGGCCGCTCGGCTACCCCAACTCTTTGAGGTCTTGGACCTTCTCTTTGACGGCGGCTGCAGCCGCTTTCAGGCCCGCGACCTCGTCGTCGGTGAGCGAAACCTCGAGGACTTCCTCGACTCCGTTGGCACCCAGCTTTGCGAGCACGCCGAGGTACACGCCGTCGATTCCGTACTGGCCTTCCATCCATGCGCACACGGGCATCTCAGCACCCTCGTCGTCGACGATCGACTTGACCATCATCGCTGCGGCGGCAGACGGTGCGTAGTAGGCAGAACCCGTCTTGAGCAGGCCGACGATCTCGGCGCCACCCTTGCGAGTACGGTCAACGAGTCCCTCTACCTTGTCAGCGCCGAGTACTTCGAGAAGCGGCTTGTCTCCCACCTTGCACAACGAGGGGACGGGAACCATCGTATCGCCGTGGGAACCGAGCGTCACTGCGGTGATGTCGAGCACGTCGTGGTCTGCAGCTTCGGAGATGAAGTGGACGAACCGGGCGCTATCGAGCATCCCTGCCTGGCCGAGAACGCGGTTGCGGGGGAACCCGGATACCTCTGCAGCGAGCGTCGTCATCTGATCGAGTGGGTTTGTAACGACGATGATCACGGCGTTCGGCGAGTACCTGACGATCTCGGCGACGACGGACTTGACGATGCCGGCGTTGACCCCGAGCAGGTCCATGCGGCTCATGCCGGGCTTGCGAGGCAAGCCTGCTGTGATCACGACGACATCAGAGTCAGCGGTATCTGCGTAGTCGTTCGTCCCCGTCACGAGTGTGCGATACCGCATCACCGGTCGGGACTGGTTCATGTCGAGAGCGAGACCCTGAGGCAGACCTTCGACGATATCGGTCATCACGACCTCGTCGACGATGTCCCACTCAGCGATCCGCTGGGCAGTGGTCGAGCCGTACTTGCCAGCGCCTACGACGGTTACCTTGCTCATGGTCTCTCCTTGAGAGCGGAAGCTGTCACCTCAAGGATACTCGCCCCCGGAGAGGCGAAATCTGTAGGAAGTTCGCAGTTCACAGTTCACAGCCAGCATCGGCTGGTTGTGAACTGTGAACTTCCTCTACATCCGGTCTGCGACGGCTTGGGCGAACTCCGAGCACTTGACCTCGGTGGCGCCTTCCATGAGGCGGGCGAAGTCGTAAGTGACGATCTTTTCCGAGATGGCCGCTTCCACACCCTTGACAATCAGATCGGCGACCTCGTCCCATCCCATGTACCGGAACATCATCTCACCCGACAGGATGATGGAACCCGGGTTGACCTTGTCCATCCCGGTGTACTTGGGGGCGGTGCCGTGTGTTGCTTCGAAGATCGCAACACCGGTCTCGTAGTTGATGTTGCCTCCCGGTGCAATACCGATGCCACCGACCTGCGCGGCGAGCGCATCGGACATGTAGTCACCGTTGAGGTTCATCGTCGCGATCACGTCGTACTCCTTGGGACGTGTGAGGATCTGCTGGAGGAACGCATCGGCGATGACATCCTTGACAAGGAGCTTGTCACCGGGCTGTCCGTTGCAGTCCTCCCAACCGACGGCGACGTCTGAGAACTGCTCGCGAACGACCTCGTACCCCCACTCGCGGAACGCACCTTCGGTGAACTTCATGATGTTGCCCTTGTGCACGATCGTGAGCGAGTCGCGATCGTTCTCCAACGCGTAGCGGATCGCCGCTGCAACGAGGCGCTTCGTGCCTGTCTCAGAGATCGGCTTGATCCCCAACCCGGAGTCCTTCCGGATGTCCCAGCCGAACTCCTCGTCGAGGAACGCCAAGAGCTTGAGCGCACCTTCGGTTCCGGCCTCGAGTTCCTTGCCGGCGTACACATCTTCGGTGTTCTCACGGAAGATGACCATGTCGACGTCGGCGGGACGCTTCACCGGCGAGGGAACGCCCTGGTACCAGCGCACCGGGCGGAGGCACACATAGAGATCGAGGATCTGACGGAGCGCGACGTTGAGGCTGCGGATCCCGCCACCGACCGGTGTCGTGAGCGGTCCTTTGATCCCAACAAGGTGCGTCTTGAACGCTTCGGTCGTCGCCTCAGGCAGCCACTCCCCCGTCTCGTTGAAAGCCTTCTCACCGGCGAGAACCTCGACCCACTCGATGGCCCTCGTCCCGCCGTACGCCTTCTCAACGGCAGAGTCGAACACGTTCTTGGCAGCCGCCCAGATGTCGGGGCCGATGCCGTCACCCTCGATGAAGGGAAGGATCGGGTTGTCCGGTACGTTCAGGCCGTCTTGGGTCTTGGTGATCATTTCAGGCATCGGCATCTCCGTTCGGTTGATGTATTCGAGATTCTGTTTCAGCTACATGCCCGCTCGTGCGAGCCAGATCGTGTTCGTGAGCAACGAAGCCCTTGTCATCGGCCCGACACCCCCCGGCACCGGAGTGATCGCTCCGGCGATCTCGGCGACCTCATCGAAGACGACATCGCCGCGCAACCCGTCATCGGTCCGCGTCGTGCCGACGTCGATCACGACGGCGCCCGGCTTGATGAACGAAGCGTCGACGAGACCGGGCCTGCCGATCGCGGTCACGAGGATATCGGCAGTCGCGCACACAGAAGCCAGGTCCGGCGTCCGTGAGTGCGCCTGGATCACCGTTGCATCGACGCCCTTGGCGCCGAGGAGTAGTGCCATCGGCTTGCCGACGAGGAAACTCCTTCCGACGACGACCGCTGTCTTGCCTGCCGTCTCGATGCCGTAGTAGTCCAGGATCGTCATGACACCAGACGGCGTCGCGGGGAGCGGACCGGGCAGGCCAAGGATCATGCGTCCCAGGTTGAACGGATGCAGCCCGTCGGCATCCTTCGTCGGGAGTACGCGCTCGACGGCTGCTTCGCCATCGAGACCGTCGGGCAACGGCAGTTGGACGATCATCCCCGTCACATCGCTGCGAGCATTGAGCTCGTCGACGGCGGCCAGGACGTCGCCCTGGGTGGCATCTTCTGGAAGCTTGAAGTCGATCGATCGCATGCCGACCGCCTCTGCATCCTTGTGCTTGTAACCGACGTAGATGTGCGATGCCGGATCGTCACCGACAAGGACGGTCGCAAGACCGACGTCGATGCCGTTACTTCTGAGTTCCTTGATGTCCTCAGCAACCTTCGCCTTGACGGCCTTGGCTACCTCGGTCCCTGAGAGGATCTGTGCGCTCAATGTCTGAAATGCCTTTCTCCGGTGAAGAGCAACGCCATGTCGTGCTCCCTTGCTGACTCGATCACTTCGTCGTCCCGCACCGAACCTCCCGGCTCGACGATGGCCGTCACACCCGCCGCGGCGAGGGCATCCGGCCCATCACGGAACGGGAAGAACGCATCCGAGGCACAGACCGCACCCCGTGCTCGATCCCCCGCCCTGGCGAGGGCTCGCTCTGCAGCCCCGACCCTCGACTGGTCACCGGCACCGACGCCGACGGCAGCTCCATCCTTGACAAGGACGATCGCGTTCGACTTGGTGTGAGCTGCAACGATCCAGGCCATCTCGAGGTCGGCTCGCTCTGTAGCGGTCGGCGTCCGCGCCATCGATCTCCAACTGCTCGTGTGCGAGGACACGACGTCGGCTCTTTGTATCAAGAGACCATCGTCGATCGTCCTGATATTGAGATCACAGTCCGACGGTGGCTCAGCCACGAAGACCCTGACGTTCTTCTTGCCGGCGAATACCTGTGCGGCCTCTTCGGTGATCTGTGGTGCCATCACGACCTCGACGAAGTTCTCGGTGATCGCCTGGGCCGTCGGGCCGTCGAGCGGGGCGTTGAGTGCGATGACGCTACCGAAGGCAGAGAGAGGGTCGCATGCCCACGCCTTCCTGAAAACTTCGAGCATCGACTCACCCCACGCTGCGCCGCATGCGTTCATGTGTTTGAGGATCGCAACGGAGCCTTCGGGGAGATCGTTGACCAACTTCCACGCTGCGTCGGCGTCGGCGTAGTTGTTGAAGGACATCGCCTTGCCCTGGATCTGCCCACCGCGAGCCCACCACCCCTTCGGCTCGGCCAGGGAGTAGAGGCCGGCGGCCTGATGCGGGTTCTCGCCGTAACGTAGGGACGCCCACTTCGTCAGCGGGAGGATGAGGTTCTCACCTCGGTCGCCGTCGAGCCAGTTCACGATCGCGGCGTCGTACCGCGCCGTGCGCAGAAATGCTTCACGGGCGAGATCTTCACGCAACTCGCTGGTCGTCCCGCCCCCTGCAACGGCCTCTGCGACCTCGTCGTAGCGTTCCGGCGATACGACAACGGTGACCCAGGCGTGGTTCTTTGCGGCCGCTCTGATGAGGGTTGGCCCTCCGATATCGATGTTCTCGATGGCGGTGGCGTGATCTGTGCCCCCGGCAACGGTCTCCTCGAACGGGTAGAGGTTGACGACGACGAGCTGGAACGGGTCGATGCCACGGTCCTCGAGATCTCGACGATGGTCTTCGATGCCGAGATCAGCGAGGATCCCGCCGTGGACGTGCGGGTGGAGAGTCTTGACCCTTCCACCAAGCATCTCGGGGGCTCCGGTGACGTCCTCGACGCGAGTCACTGCGATCCCGGCGTCCTCGAGATAGGTGGCTGTGCCTCCGGAGGACACGATCTCGACACCATGTGCTGCCAACGTCTCAGCGAAGTCGGCGAGGCCGGTCTTGTCCGATACCGAGATCAGGGCTCGGTGCACATCAATGCGGGTCATATCACACCCCTGGTCTGTGTCGGCTGCCTCCAATGAACATGGCGCCCTTCGACGGCAAGTTCGCCTCGCCCGAACGCGGAAACGACTCGTGGCAGCAGCCGGTGCTCAACGGTCTGCATCCTGGCGTGGAGCGACTCGACGTCGTCACCCGGAAGGATCGCAACGGGTTCCTGTGCGATGATCGGCCCGTGGTCGACCTGCTCGTCGACGAAGTGGACCGTCACACCTGTGTATCTCACCCCGTGTGCGAGCGCCTGCTCGACGGCGTGCGCTCCCGGGAATGCAGGGAGCAACGCGGGATGGATATTGATGATCGCATCGGGGAACGCCGTGATGCCAGAGGGGCCGAGGATGCGCATGAACCCCGCAAGAACGAGTGCCTCTGCTCCGAACCTACGCGCTGCGTCACACACGGCATCGGTGAAGCCGTCCCGGTCCCCGTGCGACGACCACGGGATGACCACAGTCGGGATACCTGCTTTACGTGCGCGCCGCAAGCCCGGTGCATCCTCTCTGTCGGAGAGCACCACTGCGATCCGATAGTCACCGCCCATCGTGTCGATGAGTGCCTGGAGGTTGCTCCCTGTACCGGAGATGAGAACAGCGATCGGAGGGGCGGTGAGAGGCATCGGCGCCAAGTGTAGAAGCCCGTGGAGGCACGGGATCAACCGGCGCGGCGCCTACTCGCCGAGCGACGTCTCCGGCATTGCCATGTACGAGATGACCATCGCATCGATGAACGGGGCAGCGTCGGTGTCCCACCCCATTGCAAGCATCTCGCCCCTCGTCCGTCTGCCACCGATGCCGCGCATGATCTCGAATGAGGATGCGCTCAACGTGGCAACTGGACCGCCGTACCCGACGTCCCACCCCATACCTGAATCGGTCGACTCGATCCGTATCGTCGGGAGACCCCGGCTCTCGAAGTTCGGACGGATCGATCGCACATGCCCTCCAGCAACGAAGTGGAGATCCATCAGATCGCGCCCGGACCCGTCGCCGTATGTGTTTCGCAGATCGAACTCGTGGTGGAGGATGTCCCCGATCGCCATCGGCGCGATCGCCTTGGGGGAAAAGACGCCGGCTGCGGAACGGACTCCGACGTCGAGTCCGAGCGACTCGACGTCGTCGAGCAGCCTGGATGCTGCATCGAGAACACCCGCCCACTCGGCGAGGACCTCCTCGAGTCTCATGTCAAGTCGTGCCGATACCTGGGCTTCGGTCCACTCGTCCGACGCATATCCCTCGAGGACGCCGTTCGTGAGATCGACTGCGAGACCGGTGAGGTGACGAACGACATCGGTCACCGTCCACCCGGGTGTAGCCGGGACCGCTGCGTTCGGGTCCTTCCCCTTCAGCAGGTCGACGATCCGGTGATGGGCGCGTTGATAACTCTCTGCGTACATAGGGTGAGCGTAGCGACGAGGCCAAAGAAGGTCATCGGCCATCAGCTATCACCTGGGCGTTGCCGCGTTCGCTCTCTCCCGCTGCACCATCCCCAGACACCGTCTCCCACCCCCACAGCATGACATAGAGGAGGGCGGGCGGGCGAGCCTTCGATCCAGGAGGGTGAGAACCCAAGAGACGCAGGCAACAACTTCGAGCCCCCATCCCCCTGCATCGTCCCTGAGCTCCTCTGCCGTCCCCCCTTCAGCCTCGATCCACGAGGTCGAAA
>CAYLVM010000093.1:3144-9558 GCA_964387145.1 uncultured Acidimicrobiaceae bacterium | reverse complement strand
ATCCTGACGATGATGGGGATCGTGTGGACACTCCAGGGGTTCGGCGCGAGCTACGTACCAACCTCGTTCATGACCAACGCCATCGAGTGGATCCTGATCGGCCTCATCACCGCTGCTGCGGGTGTCACCCTCGTTGCGAGATCCGCCCGGAAACCGTGACACGCCGGCCGGTCGAAAACAGCTAGCCCTTCGCCCAGTACAGGGTTCGACTGAGCCGACCGTCGAGCAGCAACTCGTGGGACGATCGGCGGCTCGCAACTTTGTCCTCGAACACGTCGTCTCCCAAGGCACTGCGGAGCCCCGCTTCGAGATCTACGACAGCGTCGAGCCAACGTTCAGCAACAGCGATGTATCCAGCAGTCGTGTCTTGGACACCGACATCCGAGAAACCGGCGAGCGCCAGGAGATCCTCGTACGGCTTCGGCGTTGCCACGAAACCGTAGTCCCCATCGAGATCGGGACGACCCACCAGGTGTGTCGGAACCGAAACGACGTCGAATACGAGGCGACCACCCGGTGCCAGGACCCGCTTGCATGCTCTCAGCACGGAGAGCTTGTCAGACAGTCAACACAGAACATCCGAGTGAGTCACACCTTCGAAAGCCCCGTCACGAAACGGAAGATCGATACCCGAACAGGCGACTGCACTCACACCGATACCCCCGCGACGACCCCGTTCGAGACCCCACGCCACGCCCTCCCACGGCACATCGGAGATGACGACCGAGAACCCGGCGATCTCGGCAAGGTAGAGCCCGGGCCATCCCGCCCCCGATCCCAGTTCGAGTACACGATCACCGGGACCCACACCGAGCAGATCGATGAACACGTTCGCCTGTTCGACGTCCGTGTAGCCGTTACCGCCGTAGTCGACACCGAGCGTCCTGAGTTCGAGCTCCCGAAGAACGGGGTGGCTCGCTGAGGCGTAGTAGCCGCGGAACCGTTCGACGAGTTCCGATTCCGCAGTCGTGTCGTCCATTGCGCACCGCAACCTTTCCCGATCCAACGAGTATCTCTGTGAACAGTCTTGCCGACCGACAGGCCAATCGAGCATGCATTCTCCACGATCAGCTCATCGCACGAACCGGTGAGCCGGCACCGGCGATCAGCCACGACGCACGCCCTGGGGCGTAGGCTGATCGCCATCAACCGCGTAGACCGATATACAGCGATCGCTCACGCTGCCGGAAGTCATCTCGGCCGCGACCAGACCACCCACGTCACCAATGGACGCATCAGCTGGATGGGTCCGGACGACGAGTGACCCGCTCGAGGACCCGTCTTCGCTGTGGCGCGTCTGGCGCAGCGACTGACCCACCGGGTGCCGCACGGAGAGTTCACCGCTACCTCGCGATAACTTCTGCCCTTACAGGAGGATGCATGACCACAGGACACCGTTTCGAGATCTCGCCAGACGACCCCTTCTTCGATCCAGCGGACGCTGACCCAGACACGTCACCCGACGTCGACTTCTACCGGTTCGCAAACGGGGGATGGCTCGATGCGAACCCCGTGCCGGAAGAGTACGGGGCATGGGGAACCGCGCATGAACTCCATTCACGCAACGAAGACATCCTTCACGATCTCCTCGAACGCGCAGCTGCGGCTGATGCGCCGAACGGGTCGATCGAACAGACCGTCGGTGACTACTACAGATCGGGGATGGACGTCGATCGGATCGAGTCGCTCGGCACCACTCCCCTGCACCCGATCCTCGAGATGATCTCTTCGATCCGTGAGCGATCCGAGCTCGCCGGAGTGGTCGCAAACCTGCACCGACAGGGGATCGGCTCCTTCTTCGAAGTGAGCGTCCTTCCCGACTTCGAGGACGCCACGACGAACCTCCTGTACCTCGGCCAGGGAGGTCTGGGTCTTCCCGACCGTGACTACTACCTGCGACACGACGAGACGTCTCGCGAGCTACTCGCTGCGTATCGATCCCACGTGGCTGAGATGTTCGCGCTCATCGACACAGACGACCCCGAAGCTGCAGCCGACTCGGTGCTCGGCATCGAAACCGCGATCGCAGAGATGTCCTATACGAACGTCGAGATGCGCGACGTCGACCTCACCACCAACAAGTTCACAACCACCGAGGCTGCGGCTTGGATGCCAACATTGGGACTCGGGCACTACCTCGACACCATCGGAGCCGGCGACGCGACGCATCTCAACATCGACAATGAGGGCTTCTACCCTGCCGTGGACGCTCTGATCGGCGAGACCGCACTCGACGACATCACGACGTATCTCCAATGGAACGTGCTGCAAGACACGGCTTCGTCGCTTCCTGCCGCATTCGAGGACGCTTCGTTCTCGTTCTACGGTACGAGACTCGGAGGCCAGAAGGTTCAGAAAGATCGCTGGAAACGCGTTCTCGGGGCTGCCTCGTCCGATATCGGACATCTCGTGGCCAGGCTCTATGTTGCAGAGAACTTCCCGCCGGAAGCCAAGGAACGGATGGAGCATCTCGTCGAGAACCTCCTCGAGGCGATGAAGCACAGCATCGAGTCCCTCGACTGGATGAGTGACGAGACGAAACGGCGGGCACTCGACAAGCTCTTCGGCTTCGGTTACAAGATCGGGTACCCCGATGTGTGGCGCGACTACACGGGCCTGACGATCGATGCTTACACCTGGTTCGACAATCGGCAGGGCGCGTCTCGCTTCGAGTTCGATCGCCAGATGGGGATGCTCGGCAAACAAGTCGATCCTCACGAGTGGTCGATGGCCCCCCACGTAGTGAACGCCTACTACCACCCGCTCCGTAACGAGATCGTGTTCCCCGCCGGAATCCTCCAGTCCCCGTTCTTCTCGCTCGAAGCCGACGACGCAGTCAACTACGGTGCAATCGGATCGATCATCGGACATGAGATCACCCATGGCTTCGACGACCAGGGAAGTCGGTTCGATGCAGACGGCAACGTTCGCGACTGGTGGACGCCAGATGACCGGTCGGAGTTCGAGTCCAGGGCCCAGGTGGTTATCGACCAGTACAACGGGTTCGAGATCGAAGACGGTCTGAACGTCAACGGTGAGCTGACCCTCGGTGAGAACATCGCAGACATCGGCGGCCTCCGGATCGCTTTCGCTGCAATGCTCACAGCGCTCGACGGGAACACGGGGCCTGTTGCCGGGCTCACACCGCAGCAGCGTTTCTACCTTGCTTATGCAACGGCGTGGCGGCAGAACTACACGGACGAGTATCTGCGGATGCTGGTCAACTCGGACCCACACGCACCAAGCCACTTCCGGTGCAGCGGCCCGCTCTCGAACCTCGAGACGTTCGCCGAGGCGTACGGCATCCCACAGGACGCACCCGTCATGCGGCCCACTGCCGAGCGTGTCGACATCTGGTGAGGGAGGCTCGCAGTAGGCTTCGCCTCCATGACCAAAGCGTACAAGCTCGGTTTGAGGCGAAGGCTCCTCAACTCGGTCGTGCGCACCCTGGCGAAGATGGGTGCGGGACCAGCGAGCGAGCTCGGTGCCACGGGCAGGTCGTCCGGCCGCCGTCGCCATGTGATGGTCGCCCCGATCGTCATCGACGACACCACCTACATCGTGGCACCCTATGGCCGGGTGAGTTGGGTGCGCAACGTCCAAGCCAACTCGCACGTGTCCCTGTCGAAGGGTCGCGCCATCACACGGTACTCAGCGGTCCAGATGCGCGGTGAGGAAGCCGGGCGAGTCCTTGTGGCCTACTACATCAAGAACAAGAAGCACGTCGCCCACTTCGTCGATGTCCCCGGTGAGAAGACGCTCATGGATTTCGTTGCGGCAGCAGATCGGTACCCGGTGTTTCGGCTCGAATACCTCTGACTTCCCCGACACCTTCAGGCATGGGATCGATACATCTTCTCGCCTGCCTCGATCGGTGCCGAAATCCGGTTCTCCGGCGGCGGGAGCGGACACACGAACTCGTCGTCGTAGACACAGAACGGGTTGTGTGCGAGGTCGAAATCGATCTCTGCGGACGTATCGTCACGCAGGGTCACCGGCAGATAGCGTCCCCCACCGTACGTCGAGTCACCGTTCGTCTCGTCTCCGAAGGGGACGAACGGATTCCCGTCGCCATCGTCGAGCACTGTGAAGCGGTACTCGACGCCGAGGACGTCAACCATGAGTGTCCCGAGCTTGTGGTACCCGCTCGACGTTCCGGCCGTCGACTCGATCGGGACCATCGATCCATCCGACGGCTCGAACGTTCCGGTGAAACTCATCTCCGGATTTGGCGGAAAGTAGCTCAAACCGGAGAAAGACTCGAGATCCTCCTCTGGAATCGGTGACGCGTAGTGCGATTTGAAGAACTCATCGCGTTCACGTCGATGGGCGCCGAGCGCTTGTACTTCCATGGGAGATCTCCTCGTTCAACTCTCTTGGGCAGCCGGGGGCCTGAACTCCTCCATCTCGAACTGCACGGTAGGAATCGCGGGGCTGCGAACGACTTCCTTGACGACGGCCTCGACCGACAACTCGGCCTCGAGCTTCTTCTTCGGCAAACGGAAGGCGAGTAGCGCACCGAGCAACGCCACGAGTCCACCTGCGATGATCGCTCCCTGGAAGCCGCGGAGCGCACCCTTCTCGTAGATCGTCGTCAGCTCAGCTTGCTCGGCAGCGGGAAGGCTCGCGATGCTCTGTGCAAGCATCGCTCCATCAGCCCGCTCGAACGGGCGACTCACCATTTCTACGATCTCGGCCTTGGTGTCGCCACCGATCACCGCCGAGGCTTGCACCTGGTTTCCGATGGACGTCAACGCGACGCTGAGGATGACGGTGCCGATGACGGCCGTACCCATCGCCATCCCGAGGTTCTGTGCAGTTCCCTGGAGACCAGATGCCTCACTGGCCTCATTCTGGTCGACACCCGACAGGATCAGGTTCGGGAGTTGACCGGCGATCAGACCGATCGCCAGGCCGCCCAGGAAGAGCCCGAGAGCAAGATCGGTGCCGGTGGTTGCCCCGTCGAGTGACAGGGCAAGCACGTACCCCCCGATGAACAACAGCACGAGCCCTGCCTGAATGATGTACTTCGGGTAGATCTTTCGGCCGAGCGGTGGCGTGAGGATCGAAGTCAGGAGAACACCGATCGAGAGCGGCAACAAAGTCAGGCCGGTCTCGAACGCATCGAAACCCATCACCGACTGTGTGAACACGGGAACAAGGAACAACAGCCCCGCCTGGGCAAAAGTCTGTGTCGAGAGGATTGGAAGTCCGGCACTGATGCTCCGATTCCGGAATATCGACGGATGGACGAGGACGGGCAGGCCGGCCGCCTCTCTTCTCCGGATCCACCACACGAAGGCACCGAGAACGAACAGTCCGCCACCGATGAGGCCGACGACGACCGGATCGCTCCAGCCGTACGTACCGGTTTGGAGGACGCCGAACACGAAGAGAGCAAGTCCCGCTGCAGAGAGTCCGACACCGACGAGGTCGAGACGCGGTTTCGGGATCACCGGTGCGGCGTCGATCAGCAGGCCGGATGAAAGCAGAACGAGAACCACGATGATCGCCTCACCGGCGAAGGCCACACGCCAACTCATGTTGGTCGTCACCCACCCACCGATGAGCGGACCAAAGGCGGCACCGGCAGCAGCGATGCCGAAGAGCACGCCGTAGGCGGACGCACGCTTTGCACCTTCAAAGTTCGCACGAACCAGGGTGTTGATCGCCGGGACGATCAACGCCGAGCCGATCCCCTCCATGAATGACCAACCGATGATGACGAACCCGATCGTTGGGGCTACAGCGGTGATGGTCGTGCCGACACCGTAGATGACGAGTCCGATGCGAAAGGCACGCTTCGATCCCCAGATATCGCCAAGTTTGCCGCCGGTCAGCATGAAGGAGGCCATCGTCAGCGTGTAGAGCGTGATCGCCGTCTGCACCTCACCGACCGTGGTTCCGAGATCCTCTACGAGGGCAGAGATCGACACGTTCATGAGTGTCGTGTCGATGACGTACACGAACATCGCTGCACCCAGGATCAGCAGGACCAGCATCCCTTTGTCCTTCGGGATCGTCGACATGTCGTGTGGCCCTTTCATCGTCTGGACGTCGGACGGTAGTCATACGCGGTACACGCCACGCCTTTCGCCGGCGGTGTCCCACAACGTAGTCGTGATGGTCGCCTTTGAACCGTGAGGCAGCGTACCCATCTTCGGATCATGGCTCTCGTGGCCGCGCTCTTTGTCACAGGAGCGCGGGATGCGTCACCGCGAGTGGAAATGGCGGTTCGGCACGAACAGCGCCGAGCGAGCAAGTTGCACGAGTGATGTTCCTCACCTCCGACATCGACGAGGTGGTGTTCGTCAACGTCGTAGTGCCGCGACCGTGGGAGTTCGCCACGAACACCGTGTTCCTCGACGCTGTATCCGCATATGCGAGCGTCAGGCTGGTCGACTGGAACGCCGG
>CAYLVM010000093.1:0-3044 GCA_964387145.1 uncultured Acidimicrobiaceae bacterium | reverse complement strand
TGGCTCGACGTGACGCTGTCATCCGTGGAGCTCGAGGTGGCCTGGTCATCCATCGTGGTGGATACGGCCTGCTCGTGGTCACCATCGGTGACGCCGTCATCATCGCTGTTCGAGTCATCCGAGACACCGTCGTGGTCGGCACTGTCGTCGGATCCATCCTCAACGTCAGCAGCGGAGTCGTCGGCAACAGTGCCGTCGGAACCATGCTCGACATCGGTCACGGAGTCATCGGAAACACTGTCGTCGGAACCATCCTCGACGTCGGTCGCAGAGTCGTCGGAGACACCGGAAGCATCCTTGACGTCGGTCGCGGAGTTGTCGGCAACACTGTCGTCGGAACCATCCTCAACGTCGGTCACGGAGTCGCCAGCAACGTCGGGAGCGTCCGTGGCGTCGGTGACGGCGACGCTGCTTGCAGGGTCCATGACATCGACGGTCACGACGTCTGGCGTACCAGGATCGACACTGGCAGGAGTCTCGACGGACACGGTCGTGCCTGTCGGGGCATCAGGGGTCGTCGATGTGGTGGTCGTCGATGCGATGCCGGAACCTGCAATGGCGCCGATGGCCATCGCCGGAACCAGGATGGCGCCGGCAACCAGTGCCGAGAGCCACCTCTTGTCATTGATTCGTACTTTTCTCATGGGTATCTCCTTGTCGAAGCCTGTGCAGTCCGGGGGAACTGCAGTTGTGAGAACATCATCCGACACGTCGAGATAACGGTGCGCTAAGCCACGCCCAAGCGAACGGAAAACATCGAAAACATCTCCAGGTGTGTGCAGCGCGGGTTCAACACGTCGCTGCAGGACCGGTTCGTCAGGTAGCGATGAGCGGTAGCCGGATGATGATCCCGGCTCCACCGAGCTCTCGAGATCTGCCGATGGAGAGAAGCCCTTCCGACCCTTCGACCGTCCTGCGGACGATATCGAGACCGAGGCCGGTCGAGTCTGCGCTCGATGCTCCCCGGTCGATCACCGATCCGTCGACGAAGCCCTGCCCTGCATCCTCGACCGAGATCACGACGTCGTCACCGTCGAACGAGACCTCGACCTTCATGCCAGTGCCCTCGGGTGTGTGCGACAAAGCGTTCTCGAGTAGTGCATCGATCATGGCCTCGGCGTCACCCTGAGGGACGCTCACGGGAGCGGCACCCTCTGCAACGACGACGTTCACCGTACGCCCCTGTTCCTCGGCAAGTGGTAGCCAGAAGTCGACACGACCTGCGACGACCACGGAGATGTCGCACCCCTCCTCAGACTCTCGCCGTACCGGGCGACGTGCCTCACGGATGATGAAGTCCGTCGTTCGTTGGAGCTCATCGAGATCTGCGATGAGGCGCTCCTTGTGATGCCCGTCCTCGAGACCATCGACGCTGAGTCTCGCCGCGGTCAGCGGCGTCCGAAGACGGTGCGCGATGTCCGCTGCCGACTCCCGCTCATCTTGAAGAAGGCGGGTGATCCTCTCGGCGAGTCGGTTGAGTTCGATGCCGACCTCCTCCACTTCGGGTGGACCAGCAGGTTCAACCCGGACGGAGAGATCACCGTGCCCCATCTTGGAAGCCACGACGGAGAGTTCGTTGACCGGCTGGACCATCGATCTACCCAGCCTGTCCGAGACCAGAGCTGCGATCACGACCAGGGCCGCGCCAAGGATCCCGAGGACGATCCGACTCTGTGCCACACCGGCCGTCAATGCGTCATCTGAGATGAACACCCGTACGACGGCGGTCGTCCCGTCGGACATGATCACCGGAATGTAGACGGCCTGGCCACCATCGACGGGAGCAATGAAGCTGCTGCCGCCGAGGGCGAGTGAGAGATCCTCGTTCGGTGGCACGTCCAGCCCGACAACCTTGCCATCCGGGAAGATGAGAGAGCCGTCGACGATCGCGATCCGGTCCTCGCCGACGGTACCGACGGCCCGCTCGAGATCCTGCTCGACGGTGAGCACGGAGATCACACGCGCAAGACTCTCGGCGTCTCGCTCCGCAGCCGAGATGGCACGATCACGGGCAAGATCGCTGACAAGGATGAACAGGGGAACGAGGAAGGCAAGAACCACCATCGCGGTGATGGCGGCCGCGAGAAGGATCAGCCGACGTCTCACTGCGTCGGGTCTACAAGCCTGACACCCACACCACGACGGGTGTGCAGGTATCTTGGATCAGCCGCCGACTCACCGAGTTCCTTGCGTAGCCACGAGATATGGACGTCGACCGTCTTGTCCGCGCCTCCGTATGGCTGGTGCCAGACCTCGGCGAGCAGTTCTCGCTTGCTGATCAGCTTCCCCGGCTGGCGAGCGAGGTACGCAAGAAGATCGAAGGCTCGTGCAGTCAGATCCAGTTGCTTGCCGTCCAGCGTCGCTTCGTGAGCATCGAGATCGATGACGAGGTCCGCAACGGTGATCTTGTCCTCAGCGATCACCTCACCACCTCTGCGTAGCACCGCCCGGATGCGAGCGGCGAGGTGATCCGCAGAGTAAGGCTTGATCACGTAATCGTCGGCCCCAGCGTCGAGAACATCGATGATGTCCGACTCATCGTCTCTGGCGGTCGCAACGACGACGGGGACCTTGCTGACCGCACGGATCATCCGAAGGGCCTCTGTTCCATCGAGATCGGGGAGGCCGAGGTCGAGCACGACAACGTCGAAATCGCCCGAC
Source organism: uncultured Acidimicrobiaceae bacterium (assembly GCA_964387145.1). Lineage (GTDB taxonomy): Bacteria > Actinomycetota > Acidimicrobiia > Spongiisociales > UBA5794 > JAMBLL01. The sequence continues at coordinate 383 of CAYLVM010000093.1, read as the reverse complement.
ACCGCACGCTCGATACCGTCGATGGCCCTCGAGACCGTCTCGACCTCCTGCCCACGCTCAGAGAGACGAGCCGCGAGAGACTCACGGATCCTCTGGTCGTCCTCGATGATGAGTATCGATGGCATGGAGTGTCACGATAACAACCGAACACGCCAGCGGCACCGTCGTTATCTGACGTATGACGAACGTTTAACCCTCGATTATCCCAAAAACTCTCTATCTGATCCAAACTGTCTCTATGAACAGAACCTTCGGATTCGCTGCCGCATGGCTTGCCGGCACCATCGTTGCTGTGCTCATCGGCGCTGCAGCTGTCGGCAACGTGCGAAACGAAGTGACCGACGGTCCCACCGCTCTCGGCGTGCAGGACACCACGATCGTCG
>CAYLVM010000092.1:0-9703 GCA_964387145.1 uncultured Acidimicrobiaceae bacterium | reverse complement strand
GCCATCGGCCATCGGCCATCGGCCATCGGCCATCGGCCATCGGCGAAGCATCGCGCATGTCGCATACCGAAAGCGAGCGCAGCGAGCGCCCGGCAGCGAGGCCCCTGGGCCGAGTGCACCGTGAGCCGAGAGCGGCGAGCGAAGCGAGTCCCCCCACCCCGTTACCCTCTCAGGTATGCCCGATCCAACCACTTCTCTCAGCCCGGCGTACCGCAGCGAAACCCTCGAGACGCTCGATGGCGGCGAGTTCGACGTCATCGTCATCGGTGGCGGGATCACCGGCGCGGGTTGCGCTCTCGATGCCGCCTCGAGAGGACTGTCGGTCGCGCTCATCGAACAACGCGACCTCGCATCGGGGACCTCGAGCCGGTCGTCCAAGCTCATCCACGGAGGCCTCCGCTACCTCGAGCAGTTCCACTTCCAGCTCGTGCGCGAGGCCCTGCACGAACGAGCACTCCTGCGCCAGTCGATCGCCCCTCACCTCGTGTGGCCGGTCCCGTTCATCTACCCACTCGAGCATCACGTATGGGAACGCGCCTACGTCGGTGCGGGAGTGACCCTCTACGACGGACTCGCCAAGCTCGGCCACAGCACACTGCCCCGTCAGTGGCATCTGAGCCATGAGGAACTCGTACGCGTCTTCCCCGGGATCAAGAAGGACGCTTTCGTCGGCGGTATCCGGTACTACGACGCCGGTACGGATGACGCACGATTCGTCGTGGCGGTCGCAAGAACCGCTGCTCAGGAGGGTGCCCGCATCCTCACCAGCGCGAGAGTGACTGGATTCCTTCGCGACGGCGACAGAATCACAGGGGTCACCGCGACCTGCCTCGAGACCGGACGACAGATTTCGACCAAGGCACGAGTCGTCATCAACGCGACCGGCGTGTGGACAGACTCGGTGGAGCTCCTTGCGGGTGACACCGGCACCGAGGTCACGGCATCCAAAGGGATTCACATCGTTGTGCCCAAGGACCGTATCGATTCTTCGGTCGGGTTCATCACGAAGACCAAGACCAGCGTCCTCTTCCTCATCCCATACGACGATTTCTGGCTCATCGGCACGACAGACACCCCGTGGGACCTCGACCTCGACCACCCCGCCGCGTCACGAAGCGACATCGACTACGTCCTCGAGCAGGTGAACCGCGTCGTGGAGACGCCGATAACCCACGACGACATCGTCGGTGTCTTTGCCGGTCTCCGGCCACTCGTCACAGGGAGCGCCGAGTCGACTGCGAAGCTGTCGCGTGAGCACAGCATCACCGAACCGGAGCCCGGGTTGATAACGATCGCCGGAGGCAAGTTCACCACCTACCGCGTGATGGCGGAGGACACGGTCGATAGAGCATGTGAGGCCGTCGACATCCCCGTTCCTCCAACACGGACACACCAGATCCCTCTTGTTGGGGCCGTCGGGTACCGGGCGATGCGCAAGGACAAGGAGACGCTTGCTGCACGGTACGGTCTGTCCGTCAAGCAGATCGAGCGCCTCCTCCGCCGCTACGGATCCGAGACCACCGACCTTCTCGATACCGCCGTCGATGATCCCGCGTTGCTCCAGACGGTTCCCTCAGGGTCCTATCTCGAAGCTGAGGTACGGTTCGCGGTGGAACACGAGGCTGCCCTGCACCTCGACGACGTCCTCACCCGGCGGACGAGACTATCGATCGAGTCTCTGGATCGTGGCATCGACGCCGCCCCGGTCGTTGCCGACATCATGGCCGGGATTCTCGAATGGGATGAGGCAACGGTCAAGCGTGAGCTCGAGCACTACGAGGCACGGGTCGCTGCGGAACGTGAGTCGCAGAAGATGCCGGACGATCTCACTGCCGATGCGGCACGACTTGGGGCACCAGACGTTCGGACGCTGGGCGATTAGCCCTTCGCCTGTTTCGCTTCGGTTCGTTTGCGGTAGTTCTCGTAGATCTCGCCGCGCTTCTGCCGCTCGTAGTCGTAGACGACCCACGTCTTGGCGATGTGGTCGTGCCAGGCCTGACGCTCGTCATCGATGATCACCCAGAAGTACCCGGCCCACATGACGAGCGTCGAGGCGCCGTACCCGATGAGCCGCAACACCGACCGACCGATGGTCGGGGGGAGACCGTCACGCCCGACAACCTTGAGCCCCATGACCCACTTCCCGATCGTGCGTCCGGTCAACGCCCACAACACCACAAAGTAGGTGCCGATGATGAACGGGATCGAGATGGTGTAGATCGTTGCGATGTCGATGCCTGGGTCCATCCCCATCGTTGCGATCAGGTTGTCCGCGACGACGGCGAGCCATCCGGTCAAAGCGAGTAGGCCGGTGATGACCACCATGTCCAGAAAGTACGCGATCAATCGTGTCACGAACCCGGCGGACCGGCCCTGAAGCACATGGAAATCGTCGTTCTTGCTCATTCGGTCTCAAAGACCGGCTTCGGGGGCAACGCGGTGATCTCCCTGCCGAAGATCCTGCGGAAGATGCCTTCTGTCAACCCATCTGCAGCAGCACCGGTCTCACGGACCTCCTGAACTGCGCCACCGGCGAAGCCGAGCGTCTGTTCCCTGATGAGCTCCCCAACTTCCTCAGAGTCGCTCAGGTACCCGACGATCCCATCGACGGACTGGGCGAAGACCTCGGTTGCGAGGATCCTCCCCCGTGCATATTCGGCGGTACCAACCGACGACAGCCTTTCGATCTCCACCGCAAGGGCCTCACGGGTCGGCTTCGTGAGACCGGCGATGAACGGGGCGAGGCCCATCGCCTCCGCCAGGTACGCACCGGTATCGATGGCAACGCCCGCGACCCTCGTCATCGGGTACACCATGGCCGCTACGTTCGATGACGCCGTCGAAACCAGATCCGGAGCCTCGTAGACCATTCCAAGGAACGCCATGACTCCGGGACTCGTCGGGTACGGCCCAGCACTCCCGGGTGCCACATCGACCTCGGCCGAGTCGAGTTCGGCAGCCAGTTTCTTGAGACGGTCGATTCCCTCGCCGATTCCTCCGGCAACCAACCGGATGAGCGTCTCACGGAGATCCACCTCGATGCGTCGCTCTCGGAGAGGGACGTTGGAGTCGGGCTGGTCGGTCATGATGCAACGATACCTCCTCCAAGATCTGTGTTCGGCAACGGGGGCTGCGACGACGCGAGTCTCTCTATACTCCCTTGAGCCGTAGCCAGTCCGTTTCTGTACACTGCGGGGCGCCCTGCCCCCATCGTCCAGAGGCCTAGGACTCCGCCCTTTCAAGGCGGCAACGGGGATTCGAATTCCCCTGGGGGCACGCACGGGGGCGTGGTGAAGTCTGGAGTTCACGCCGGCCTGTCAAGCCGGAGGTCGCGGGTTCAAATCCCGTCGCTCCCGCCAGATTCTGGGCGCTCGGATCACACGATCCGGGCGTCTCTGAGTCTCCGTGCATGGTCAGGTAGCTCAGCTGGTAGAGCACCGGTCTGAAAAACCGGGGGTCGGCAGTTCGATCCTGCCCCTGACCACCAGCTCGAAACCCTTGCTACAGCAAGGGTTTCGGCGTTCACAGCATCTGACACCAAACTCCGATCTCACGCGCCGGTCTGCATCTGATCAGCCTCCGATTCGACACTCGGAGTAGTCGACCCAATCACCCCCGTCTCGAACGCGGCGTCGGGGGGACACGACCACAGGCGCCGTCATGGACGGGTGCGCACGACACGATTCGAAGGACGGCACACCTCGGAGTGGGCTTTCCAGGGTGGCAGTACGCTGCAAGTGATGAAACGAGAACATCTAGGCACTGGAGCCCGGCGTGGAAGCTGATCAGGAGAGAGCGGAACGCCACGAGCGGGAGCGCAAGGCAGAGCACGAGCGCAGTGAGCAAAAGCGCAAAGAAGAGCGCGAGAAGGCCGACCGTAAGCGCAAAGAAGAGCGCGAGAAGGCCGACCGTAAGCGCAAGGAAGAGCGCGAGCGGCACGATCGAGGCCGAACCGGCAGTTAGCTTCGGCTGAACGGTTCCCTGCTTCAGCCGGGCGCACTTCTTTTTCGGCAACACCTCCACGGAGGATCCCTGATGAAGTCCAAGCCGATTGTCGGTGGGGGAAGGCAGCGGTGAGCGGATTGTGGGCACCCTCCCAGGGAGCACGGTGACAATCACCGGTGCACAGTGCCGAAGTGCGAGTGCCTCGAATACCAACTTCCAAAGGCGGACTGAACTCTGGACCTGGCTCACGGAGGCCAGCCTCAACCGGCGACCGGTGTGGCTCGTTCGGCTTGGATCGGTCGCTCATAGGTGAGGATATGGGCGGCCTCGAAGACAGGTGACAGCGCTGTCTCGGTGCCTCCGTTCAGTGCAGTGCTGCACCGAGGAACTCGTGCGGATATTCTGGTTGGCGTCCCTGGAACGACAGGATTTCCGGCTTCTGGATCACACCTTCGTCGATCACGACAGCGCGCCGAATCGTCTCCTGCTCGCGCCAGGCTTCGCGACCGGCCAACACGGTTGGCAGGTGAACGATCAGGGCTGCTGAAATCGAACGAGACGCGCTCTCCCACAGGTAGCTGGGCGTGTGGTCCACCGCGTAGTAGTCGATCTGTCCGACTTTGAACATCGGATCGTCGAACGTGGTCGGCTTGGCAAAGGAGAATCCCATTCCCTCGTCACAGCTGATATCGATGATGACGCACCCTGGCTTGAGGCGGGATACCTCATCCTCGGTGACGAACATCAGAGGTTGCTCAGGGTTCTGGAAGATCCCGTTCACGATGATGTCGGCCTCGCCGATCAGGTCGAGAAACGGTCGCTCGGAGCCGTCGTGTTCCACAACCATCTGACGTGCCTCACCCTCGGCGCTGGGTCGGATGCGGATGTAGTGGCAATCAAGCACCTCCTCTCGGACCTCGTGATCGGGGCGCTGGATACAGATCGTGACATCCCTGAACCCGCGTGCCTTGAGTGCGTAGATCGCCCCCCTGCTCACCGCTCCAAAGCCGATGATGATGGCCTTGCGCTGGTCGCCGTAGTGACCGTCGATACCCTTCAGTTGCAGTGCATGGAGCACACCGCAGTATCCGGCCAGTTCGTTGTTCTTGTAGAACGTGTGTCGTCCGATGTGTCCGTCAGGCCCCCAGACGTTCATGTCCTCGAACGCGATCAGGGTGTGCCTGCGCTCGATCGCTATCTGCGTCAGAGCTCGCTGCTGAACGCAGTGCGACCAGCCCCACAGGAGGCCACCTTCTCGAAGAACATCGAGATCCTCCAACTCAGGCTTGGGAAGAAGAACCGCTCCCAGGTCCATCAACAGCTCGCGCCGTGTCGCAGTGCCCCCGGTCTGGCGAGCGATCTCCTCATCCTCTATCCCGAGAGATGCCCCGTAGCCTTCCTCGAAGACCAGCTGGCGTCGCAGCGGCTCTGGAATCCGCGCGAAATGATCAGGGTGGATAGGAATTCGCCTTTCGTTCTTCTTGCTAGAAGTTCCAATAACTCCGAGTTTCAGCATTCGAACTCCTTCTCCAGCTGCCTCATAGCTAGTCGGGCCAGAGTACATGTCCGGCGATCTGTTCGGTCGAGGACTCCGCTGCTTCGTCTGCATCTGGTCCGCGAGACGACACGAAACAGGACGATTCGATGCGAGATAGTGATGGGTGAGAACCGTTGGTGTGTATGGGCTATAGCCGCTTTACCGAGTCCGGCTGAAGCGCCGTCTCGCAACGACACACCGCGGCTCGGCGGTTCGGTCCCAGCCCCGACCACCACGCCGGGAACTTCTGACTGAAGTGGTCCTGGTACGCTCGGGCAGGATCCCATGACCATGACCTACGATCCCGCCGACCGCTACGCACCCGACACTGGACGGGTTCTCCTCAGCGGTATCCAGGCCCTCGTGCGGCTGCCACTCGACCAGCACCGTGCGGACACGGCCCGAGGCCTGTCGACCGCCACCTTCATCACCGGGTACGAGGGCTCCCCCATCGGGGGCTACGATCTGCAACTCCTCCGGCTCGGACGGCTCCTCGACGACCACGGCGTCCGGTTCGTCCCCGGAGTCAACGAGGAGCTCGCCGCGACCTCGATCTGGGGCACACAGACCATCCCCCAGATGCGCACCGACCTCGACGGCGTCATCGGAATCTGGTACGGAAAGGCACCGGGCGTCGACCGTGCGGGGGACGCGATGCGTCACGGAAACTACGCGGGAACGCATCCAAGTGGTGGCGTGGTCGTCCTTGCAGGGGACGACCCTGCGTCGAAGTCCTCGACGGTCCCCTCGGCATCGGAGGGCACCCTGGCCGACCGGGGCATCCCCGTGCTCGCCCCCGCCGATGTTCAGGACGTCCTGGACCTCGGCCGACACGCCATTGCGCTGTCTCGCTACAGCGGTCTCTGGGTGGGGATGAAGATCGCGACCGACATCGCCGACGCCTTCGAGGACTGCGCCATCGACCTCGATCGCGTCGACCCGATCCTCCCCGACGAGGTAGATGGCGTGCCGTGGCATCGCGAGGCGCCCCCCACGCTGATGACCCCCGGTGGATCGGTCGAGCGGGAAGCCTCGGCGTTCGGTGAGCGACGGCGCGCCGTCCTTGCCTACCTCGCTGCGAACCGGCTCGATCGGGTCGTCGTGGAATCCTCGAGAGCACGTCTCGGGATCGTCGCCGCCGGTGTCCCGTACCAGGCGATGCGCGAAAGCCTTCGGCTCCTCGGCCTCGACGACATCGCCCTCGCCGGGCTCGGTGTGAGGGTCATGCGTCTCGCGGCGATCTCCCCGATCGAACCGGGCGGGATCACCTCGTTCGCCGAGGGTCTCGACGAGATCCTGGTCATCGAAGAGAAGCGGCCCTTCGTCGAGACTCAGCTGCGCGACATCCTCTACAACATCGAGCGACGCCCCGCGATCACCGGTGCGCTCGACCCCTCCGGCAATCCGCTCATCCCCATCGACGGTGAGCTCACCGTCGCCCGCGTCCTTCCTGCGCTCCGCAAGCGTCTCGCCGCTCACGGTATCGAGACCGACACACCAGCAAGGACGATCATCGCACTCGATGATCCCCCGGCGCGCCGTGTCCCATTCTTCTGCTCCGGATGCCCTCACAACCGCTCGACCGTCACCCCAGACGGCTCCTTGATCGGTGGCGGTATCGGCTGTCACGCCATGGTGGTCTTCAGCGACGATGAGCGGCGCCGCGCCGCTTCCCTCACCCAGATGGGCGGAGAAGGAGCCCAGTGGATCGGCCAGGAACCGTTCTCAGAGGCAACCCACCTCTTCCAGAACCTCGGCGACGGCACCTACTTCCACTCTGGATCACTCGCGATACGCGCAGCGATCTCTTCCGGAAGCCACGTCACGTACAAGCTCCTCGTCAACGACGTCGTCGCTATGACGGGCGGCCAGCAACCGGCAGGTACCCGTCCCACACCGCAGATCGCCCGACAGCTCCTCGCCGAGGGCGTCGATCAGGTCCTCGTCTGCAGTGACGACACATCCCGGCACCCGGCCGACGCATGGCCCGCCGGCGTCGATGTCTGGACCCGGGACCGTCTGGAGGAGGCCCAGGAGCGGCTTCGCTCCGTGCCGGGCGTCACCGTCCTGATCTACGAGGCACCATGCGCCACCGAGATACGTCGCGACCGGCGTCGCGGCCGGCGTCCGCTACCGACCACCCGCGTCGTGATCCATGAACTCGTCTGTGAAGGGTGCGGCGACTGTGGTGTGGTCAGCAACTGCCTCTCCCTGCACCCTGTCAGGACCGAGTTCGGTCCTCGCACCCGGGTGGATCAGGCCAGCTGCAACCTCGACATGTCCTGCCTCGAGGGGGACTGCCCCGCCTTCGTGACCGTCGAGGTCGATCCCGACACGGTCGTCCCATCACGCAGCATCGTGCCTCCCATCGAGGGGATCCGCGATCCCGAGCCGCCCGATCTCGGGGATGGATATGCGATCCTGCTCGCAGGCATCGGTGGAACCGGGGTCCTCACGGCGAACGCTCTCCTTGCCACCGCAGCGTTCATCGACGGGCACGCCGTCCGCGGGATCGACCAGACCGGGCTCTCCCAGAAGGCAGGACCTGTCGTGTCCCATCTCCGCATCGTGGATGGGGGGACGCCGAAAGGCGCGGGTCGGACACCACCTGCACGGGCCGACCTCCTGCTCGGCTTCGACGCTCTCGTCGCCGCCGACCCGAACCTGCTCACAGCAGCAGGCCGTCACCGCACAGTCGCGGTCGTTTCCACCGTCGCGATTCCGACCGGCACGATGGTGGCTCACCGTGACCGCCAGATGCCCGACCTCACCGGTGCCCCTGACCTCGTGGCCCGAGCCACCCGCGAGATCATCCGCGTCGATGCCCACGAGATCGCGGAAAGACTCGCCGGCGACCCAGCGACGGCGAACGTCGTACTCATCGGTGCCGCGTACCAGTTGGGACTCCTCCCGCTGACCAAAGAGGCGATCACCGCGGCCATCCGAGCGAACGGGGTCACGGTCGAGGCGAACCTCGCAGCATTCGCGTGGGGTCGCCTCGTCGTCGAACGTCCGACGTCGGTGTCGGAGGCTTCATCACCTGCCCCCTCACGTCGCGTCGAGCCCGCCCTCGCCCAGCATCTCGAGAACTGGATCGATACGCTCGATCTCACGAAAGACATTCGACGAGTCGTCACCGTCCGCACCTCGGAACTCGTCGACTACCAGGACGAGGAGTACGCCACCGAGTACCTCGCCTTCGTCACTCGCGTCGTTGAGGTCGACCGCTCGCTCGGCGAGGACCGCAGGCTCACCGACACCGTTGCACGGAACCTCTTCAAGCTCATGGCAATCAAGGACGAGTACGAGGTCGCCCGTCTCCTCCTCGATGAGCGCTTCGACGTCGCCGCTGCGGTCCCCGGCACTCGTCGGGCTACCTACCACCTCCACCCACCAATGCTGCGGGCGATGGGTCTCGACCGCAAGATTCGGCTCACCGACCGCACGGTGCCGGCTCTGCGGGCGCTCCGATCGATGCGCCGGGTGCGCGCCACGCCAATCGACATCTTCGGAAGGTCACGGCACCGCCGCCTCGAGCGCTCCCTCATCGGGGAGTACACAGCAACGGTCGAGGGCCTCCTCACCGACCTATCGGATGCCAACTACAAGAGGGCAGTGGCGATCGCTGATCTCCCCGACATGATCCGGGGTTTCGACACCGTCAAGGAGGCCTCCATCGATCGCTACGAGGCAACACTCACCGAGCTTCTCGGCCAGATCCAGGACGCGACGCCGGGCACCTGATCCGCCGGGACGATGCCCGCCGGACAGCGTTGACGATCAGGACGCTTCGGTGCGCTCCGCTGCCGCCTCGGCGTGGAGATCCCCCTCGACACCCACCCACGTCGGGTACATCTCCTCGAAGTCCTTACGGATCGCCTCGAGCGGGAGGTCGGCGTATGAACCGCGCTGGGCAACGTACTCCATGTGGCGACGCCCGGCAGCGTCGTGGGAGTGGAAGAGGGCGTCATGGACGCCGTCGAACTCGAGAGGCACGACACCGAAACGTTCGCACAAGCCGATGTCGAACGCCGGTGTTGCCTTCACCCACCGGCCGTCGAGTCCAAACTCGCTGAAGGCGTGCCACGCGAAGAGGTCGTTGTCACCCAACAGTTCGAGGAGTCGCCGCGAAGCGAGGTGGTTCCGTACATCGGCGAAACCGAGCCGGGCCGGCACGCCAACCGCTCGTGCAGAAGCGGTGAGAAGAAGCGCCTTGGGGAT
>CAYLVM010000091.1:5126-9803 GCA_964387145.1 uncultured Acidimicrobiaceae bacterium | reverse complement strand
CGGAAGCTCCACCACACCGTCCCGATGAACAGCGCAAGAACGAACCCCCACAGCACGATGCTGCCGGCAAGTGCACCCCATGCAGACGCGATCTTGAACAGGGTCGGCGTTGCCGAGGCAGAGTGGTTCGCGACGTACTCCAACGAGAAGTCATCGGTGAGGAGCGCCACCTGTAGCGTCAGCATCGACACGACCGATCCAACGACGACGACGATCACCGGGAGACGCAGATGACGCGGCGTCGCCAGTTGCGGGCGGTACAGGCCGGTGAGTCCTCGAACTACCAGAGCAATGCTTCCGATCAACGCCGCCCCGACCGCCAGGGATCCGATCGCCGCGGTCATCGCAGACCCCAGCGTCGGAAGGTGCCCACAGTGCTGATTCCCTCATCTACGATTGCCATCGTTAGACGCATGGGAGCAGGTGGGGAAGAGGCGGAGGACCCCTTGTAAGTGATCTTTCGATCAAGAGATGGAATATCGTACCGATGGATCATTGAGAGACCCTCCTAGAGGAATTCCTTAGTCATTAGGTTATCAACTTTCCGGGATTAGCGGTAGACTGGGAACGATGGCGAACACGACACAACCTCACGGGGTATGCGACCACGCAGCGCTGCGGGTCGCCACGCTTGGTATCCGGCCATGATCCGAAGACTGCCTGTCTGGCTGCGATCCTTGCTAATCATCGCCGTGGGGGTTGTTTTCCTCGGTGCCACGGCGGTCATCGTGTACGCCGTCCAGACCTCACAAAGCGGTCAAACCAGAGCAGGTGACCACAACTGGAGGGATGTCCAAGCCGAGGGCAATGCGCTCTGCCAGTCGTGCCACTTTCTCGAACACAACGCCCACGGCCCCAACACCACCTGCTTGGACTGCCACGCCCCCGACCCCGGCGACCACGCTGCACGCGTCGTGACCTGTACGACGTGCCACGGCATGGGCGGTGGTGGGATGGGTGGATTCACCACGCAGGAATCCCCTCTACCAGATCCAACGACAACGGCACCCACGACGACGAGTAGTACGACCAGCACCACAGCCGCGCCCACAACCACCACCAGTAGCACGACCAGCACTACAGCTGCGCCCACAACCACTTCGTCCTCTTCGACCACCACGACAGCCGCACCCTGATCACACCCGAGGCAGTCGCGTCATCGCCCAGATGACCGATCTCCTGCTACGAAGGAGGCCCGTCTCCGCCCGACAGGGAACGGAAGAAGGTCCGACGGGAGGGGCTCTCGACAGAGCCGACGTCTCGCGCTTTGGCGATCGCGTCACACAGCGGACCGATCGCCACCGCGACCATCTCACGTGCGAGATCCTGGGAACCAACCGACTCGACTCCGCCGATCGGTGTCACCGATCGGTACCTGCCCAGATCGGGAACGTCATTGATGAGGACCGGAAGCCGACGGCCACCAACGGTGAGGGAATCGGGGAACGAGTCCTCGAAGAAGAGGACGAAAGTGATCGTCCATGGAGCGATCACCGCGACGACGATCCCCTCAGCAACGGTGCACGCTTCAACGACCTCGACGTGCAGGGACATGTTCGCAGCCATATCACCAGTGAACACGGTCTCATTGAGGTCGGCGAAGAACGCCTCGACCCGCTGCGCAACATCGGCGCTATCCATCCGGCCCCTCCGGCGTCGCTATCGAAAACCACAGTACCCGCCGCTGACCGCACGGGGCAACCGGGCCGAACGGCTCTATCTTCGTAGACAGCACTGTGCAATAGGGCCGATTGGCCCTATCCCGCCGACCGGTCGGTCAATAGATTGGAGGTAGCCCGAGCGAAGGAGACCCGATGCCCGTTGTCGACGCGCCCACCGACTCGATTCTGCATGCACTCGCGAGCCACGGTGTCACCCGTCGCCGATTCCTGGAGTTCTGCGCGGCAACCACCGCGATCCTGTCACTCCCCCAGTCCTACGCCCCGAGAATCGCACAGGCTCTCGAGGACAAGAAGAAGCCGACGGTCGTCTGGCTCGAGTTCCAGGACTGCGCAGGCAACACGGAGTCGTTCCTACGTGCCGTGGCCCCCAGTGTCGGAGAGATCGTCCTCGACGTACTCGCCGTCGAGTACCACGAGACGATCATGGCCGCAGCCGGCTTCCAGGCTGAGGCAGCCAAGGACGCAGCCGTCGCAGAAGGTGGACACATCGTCGTCGTCGAGGGATCCGTCCCGACGGGCGCCAACGGCGTGTACTGCACGATCGGTGGCAAGACGGCCGTCCAGATCCTCCAAGAGGTGACGGCCGGCGCAGCCGCGGTCATCACTGTTGGAACCTGTTCGAGCTACGGGGGACTCCCCGCAGCCAGCCCGAACCCGACGGGTGCCGTCGGCGTGCCTGCGCTCGTGAGTGGAGTTCCGGTCATCAACCTTCCGGGATGTCCCATGAACGTCGACAACATGGTCGCGACGATCGTGCACTTCCTCACTTTCGGCGCACTCCCAGCCGTCGACGGTGTGGGCAGGCCCCTGTTCGCCTACGGCGAGCGCATCCACGACCACTGCGAACGAAGAGCCCACTTCGACGCGGGTCAGTTCGCCCAAGAGTGGGGCGACGAGGCCCACCGCAAAGGGTGGTGCCTGTACAAGATGGGGTGCAAGGGCCCGAGTACGTTCCACAACTGCCCATCTATCCGCTGGAACGGCGGCACCTCCTGGCCCGTCGGGGCAGGCCACGGCTGTGTCGGCTGCTCCGAACCGGAGTTCTGGGACACCATGACCCCGATTTACGGACGCCTCCCCGCACCACCGGGGTTCGGAGTCACGACGAGCGTCGAGCAGATCGGTGCCGGCATCGTCGGACTCACCGCCGTCGGCTTCGCTGCTCACGGCCTCGTCAAGGCCGGGCAACGCAGGCGTTCGGACAAGGAAGCCGAGACGCCGATCGAGATCGAATCCGCAACGGCGGACGATGAGGAAGGAGCAGAGCAGTGAGCCACATCGTCGTCGATCCGATCACACGCATCGAAGGGCATCTGAGGATCGAAGCTGAGGTCGATGGAGGTGTGATCACCGATGCGTGGTCATCCTGCACGATGTGGCGAGGTATCGAGAAGATCCTCAACGGCAGGGACCCCCGCGACGCCTGGTACTTCACACAACGGATCTGTGGTGTGTGCACAACGGTGCATGCGCTCGCGTCCGTGCGTGCCGTCGAGAACACCCTCGGCATCGTGCCTCCCCTCAACGCCCAGCTCATTCGCGAACTGATCACAGCATCCCAGTTCGTCCAGGACCACGTGGTGCACTTCTATCACCTGCATGCCCTGGACTGGGTCGACATCGTGTCTGCCCTCGACGCCGATCCGAAAGCCACGGCGGCACTTGCAGCGTCCATCTCGGACTACCCACGCTCGAGCGAAGGACACTTCGCCACCGTCAAGGAACGCCTTGCAGGCTTCGTGGGGCGAGGCCAACTCGGCCCGTTCACGAACGGCTACTGGGGCCACCCCGCGTACAAGCTCCCTCCCGAAGGGAACCTGCTCGCCGTGAGCCACTACCTCGATGCACTCGAGTTCCAACGCCGCTACATCGAGATGCACGCCATCTTGGGCGGCAAGAACCCGCACCTCCAGACCTACCTGGTTGGTGGCATGGCGATCCCGATCGACCCGAACAGCCAGAACGCCATCAATGCAGGTACGATCGCACGGCTTCGTCAACTCCTCCAAGAGGGGCTCGACTTCGTCACCCAGGCATACATTCCGGACCTGCTTCTGGTCGCATCGTTCTATCCGGAGTGGACCACCATCGGTGGCGGTGTCGGGAACTATCTGGCGTTCGGGGACTTCCCAGAGGGACAGCAGAACCCGTCGATGGACCCGGACAATCTCTACCTGCCGCGCGGCATCATCCTCAACAAGGACCTGTCGAAGGTCGTGCCGGTGGTTCCCGAGAAGATCACGGAGTACATCTCCCACTCGTGGTACAGCTACGAGGGCGGCGACAGCGAAGCGCTCCCACCGCTCGAGGGCGAGACGACACCGAACTACACCGGTCCGGAGCCCCCGTACGAGCAGTTGAACACCGACGCGAAGTACTCGTGGCTCAAGTCGCCACGCTACGACGATCTTGCAATGGAGGTCGGCCCACTCGCACGGATGCTCGTCGCGTACGGATCCGGGCACAAGCGGGTACAGGAACTCGTCGGTGCCGTGCTCGCACAGCTCGGCGTCGGTCCTGAAGCGCTCTTCTCGACACTCGGGCGGACCGCTGCGAGAGGGATCGAGACGCAGGTCCTTGCAGAGCACTCCCTCACGCTGCTCGACAGGCTCACCGCCAACATCGGCGGAGGGGACCTCGAGATCCACAACGGGTACCGGTGGGATCCAAAGGACTGGCCAGACGAGGCCTCAGGCTTCGGCATGCACGAAGCGCCCCGTGGAGCGCTGTCACACTGGGTCAAGATCGCCGATGGAAAGATCGCGAGCTATCAGGCCGTCGTCCCGTCGACGTGGAACGCCGGCCCGCGCGATGCCAACGGTGTCCGTGGTGCCTACGAATCAGCGTTGCTCGGCACACCCGTTGCCGACCCGGAGAAGCCGCTCGAGATCCTTCGTACGATTCACTCGTTCGACCCCTGTATGGCGTGTGCGGCACACTTGCTCGACAAGGATGGCAACGAACTCGTGGAGGTGACCGTGCTGTGACCACCGAC
>CAYLVM010000091.1:0-5026 GCA_964387145.1 uncultured Acidimicrobiaceae bacterium | reverse complement strand
GTCGCCGGACGCGCATCTGTCCTGGTATTCGATGCCGTCGTTGCCGCCGATGCCCGGCCGGGCGACATCGTCGTGCTCGAAGCCGACGAGGTCCGACGAGGCACACAGATCCTGTACTCGGCACATCAGCTAGGAATCAACGAGGTTCTCATCGCAGCCGAACTCGCCGGCGCAGAGCGACCCAACGTCGCTGCCGTCGGACTCGTACCGTTCTCCCTCGACACCGGGTACGGGATCACAGCGGCGGCCGAGGAGCGGATCCCTGCGATGATCGAGCAGGGACTCGAGATCCTCACCGCCTGGGGCGTTGTGGAGCCTGCCGATGCATGAGCGAGCCCCGATCAGCAAGGAAGCTGTGAAGCTCCTCGACGAACTCCCGAACCGGGCGCCACCACCGCAGGTGGTGACCGTCGCGATCGCGACGGACGTCGACATCGACACCGCGCGCGATGCTTGGGAGTCGGCGACGGAGGGGACACGTCTCGATGGTGTACCCGTGGAGTGGATCGTACGAAGTGCGCTTCTCGTGTGCCTCACCTGCACACGCGAGTACGAGGGAGACAAGCTCTCCCGGTGCCCGGTGTGTGGCGGCGACGGGCTCATCACCGATGCGCCTCCGATAGCCCAAGTCGTCTCGTGGGGTCCATCGACGACATGATCACCGCCGACGGCGATGCCACGGTCAGGAAACTCTTCATCGTCACCGGCATCGTCCAGGGTGTTGGATTCCGACCGTTCGTCCACGGTCTCGCCACCGGCCTCGACCTGAACGGCTTCGTCGGCAACGACACGAACGGCGTGTTCATCGAGATCGAGGGTCCGTCCGACGCCATCGACGAGTTCGCCCGACGCCTCGCCACGGATGCACCTCCGGCATCGAGGATCGAGACGGTCACCGACGAACCGATCCCCGCGGTCGGTGAACGCGGTTTTCGGATCGTGGCCAGCATCACATCGCACGGTGGGACGGCACTCGTCTCTCCAGACCTCGCGACGTGTACCGACTGTGTGCGCGAGCTCGAGGACCCCGATGACCGTCGCTACCGGTACCCGTTCATCAACTGCACCAACTGTGGTCCGCGGTTCACTATCACACGCTCGACACCCTACGACCGACCCAAGACGACCATGGCCGGGTTCACGATGTGTGCGCCGTGCCGTCGCGAGTACGACGATCCATCCGATCGACGATTCCACGCACAACCGAACGCCTGTGCCGACTGTGGCCCAGAAGTGTGGCTCGAGGTTGCCGGAGGCTTGGACCGCGCCGATGCGGTCCAGGGTGCACGAGCCCTCGTGGCAGACGGCCGGGTCGTGGCAGTCAAGGGTCTTGGCGGGTTCCACCTCGCATGCAATGCGTTCTCCGACGAGGCCGTGAACCTTCTCAGAGAGCGGAAGGGACGGGTCGACAAGCCCTTCGCCGTCATGGTTCGCGATCTCGACACAGCACGCTCGATCGCCCACATCGATCAGAACGAAGAGATACTTCTTGTATCGCCCGAGCGCCCCATCGTCCTGCTCGACAAGAGGGAGCAAAGTGGGCTCTCCGACCGCGTTGCCCCGGGGAACCGCTCCATCGGCGTGATGCTGGCATACACGCCGCTGCACCACCTCCTCCTCGAACCAGGCGATGTCTGGGTGATGACCTCGGGAAACCGGTCCCAGGAACCGATCGCCCACGCCAACGATGCAGCACGCACGAGGCTCACGTCGCTCTGTGACGCCTTCGTGATGCACGACAGGAGCATCGTCGTCCCGGTCGACGACTCCGTGACACGGATCCTCGACGGATCTGAGATGCCGGTGCGCCGCTCCCGCGGGTACGCCCCGTTCCCCGTCACCCTTCCCATCGACGTACCTCCACTTCTTGCGACGGGTGGCGAGTTGAAGGCCACGTTCTGTCTCGGATCCGGACGCCACGGTTTCATGAGCCAGCACATCGGAGACATGGAGAACCTCGAGACGCTCGATGCGTTCACGACGGCGGTCGACCATATGCAGCGTCTCTTCCGTATCGAGCCACAGATCATCGTGACCGACATGCACCCCGAATACCTGTCGGGACAATGGGCAGAGCGGATCGCCGACGGGCGCCCCGTCGTCCGTGTGCAGCATCATCATGCCCACATAGCGTCTGTGATGGCCGAGCACGGAGTCACGGCACCGGTGATCGGGTTCAGCTTCGACGGTACCGGGTACGGGACAGACGGCACGGTGTGGGGTGGAGAGGTACTCATTGCCGACTATGCGCGCTTCGAGCGGGTTGCACACCTTGCACCCGTCCCGTTGCCCGGCGGAGACGCAGCCGTTCGACGTCCGTACCGGATGGCGT
This sequence comes from uncultured Acidimicrobiaceae bacterium, assembly GCA_964387145.1. GTDB lineage: Bacteria > Actinomycetota > Acidimicrobiia > Spongiisociales > UBA5794 > JAMBLL01. The sequence continues at coordinate 2,694 of CAYLVM010000091.1, read as the reverse complement.
TGTCTCACCTGTGGGCAGCCGGCGTGTCGTGGAGCCCCGATCTCCCACCGGTCGGAGCTGCACCACCCGACGAACGTCGGGTGCTCCTGGCCCAGCTCGAAGGTGATCTCAACACCGTTCCGACGTCGTCGATGGGCCGTCTCTTCGACGCCGTCTCGGCACTTGCAGGTGTCCGCCAGACGATCACGTACGAGGCACAGGCGGCGATCGAGCTCGAGGCGGTCGCCGATCCGGTAGCGGATGGCGGGTACAGCTTTGGGATCGAGGCAGACATCATCGACCCTTCCCCGGTGCTTACGTCTATCGTCCAAGACGTACGAGCCGGTGTACCGATCGGTGTGATCGCGATGCGGTTCCATCGTGCCGTGGCCGATGCGACCACACGCGTCGCGATGTCCGTACGCGACCGTGAAGGAATCAGTACGATCGGTCTCAGCGGAGGCGTCTTTGCGAACGTGACCCTCACGAGCATGGTCCGAGACAGGCTCGAGGAGGTAGGGTTCCGTGTGCTGACGCACCGTGTGGTGCCACCGAACGACGGCGGCCTTGCCCTTGGACAGGCAATGGTCGCTGCGACGAGAGTGAGGTAAGAGGATGTGTCTCGGCATACCCGGCAAGGTCGTCGAAGCGACCGGTGACGACTTCATGCGTACCGGCAAGGTCGACTTCGATGGCATCGTCAAGGAAGTGAGCCTTGCATACGTTCCCGAGGTCGAGGTCGGTGACTACGTCATCGTGCACGTCGGTTTCGCGATCACCCAGCTGGACGAGGCGTCGGCACACGAGACGCTTGCGCTCCTGCGTCAGCTCGACGTCATCGATGAAGAACTCGACCCGGCCGTGGCACTCGCTGCAGAACGTGCCCGTGCCGACGGGACGAAGCCATGAAGTACCTCGAGGAGTTCCGCGATCCACAGGTCGCTCTGCGCCTCATCGACGAGATCAAGGAGATCTCCACGAGGCGATGGGTCCTCATGGAGGTGTGCGGAGGCCAGACCCATTCGATCATCCGTAACGGGATCGACGTCCTGCTTCCCGACGCCATCGAGATGGTGCACGGCCCCGGTTGCCCCGTCTGTGTCACACCTCTCGAAACGATCGACAAGGCACTCGCGATCGCAGCCCGTGACGACGTCATCTTCTGTTCCTTCGGCGACATGTTGCGGGTTCCCGGTTCGGATGAGGACCTGTTTCAGGTCAAGGGTGGCGGCGGAGACATCCGGGTCGTGTACTCACCACTCGATGCCGTCGAGATCGCTCGCGACAACCCCGAGCGCGAGGTCGTCTTCTTCGGCATCGGGTTCGAGACGACGGCACCTGCAAACGCCATGGCGGTGTACCAGGCGAAGAAGGAGGGTCTCGAGAACTTCTCCATGCTCGTATCCCACGTGCTCGTACCGCCTGCCATGCGGGCCATCCTCGATTCACCGGCCAGCCGGGTACAGGCGTTCCTTGCGGCCGGCCATGTCTGCTCGGTGATGGGGTACGAGGAGTACCACGCGATCGCCGAGACGTATGGAACACCGATCGTCGTAACGGGGTTCGAGCCCCTCGACCTTCTCCAGGGCATCAAGGCGGCCGTTACTCAACTCGAGGACGGACGAGCCGAAGTCCACAACGCCTATCAGCGAGCGGTGCGAAGCGAAGGGAATCTCCCTGCCAAGGAGATGATCGCCGACGTGTTCTCCGTCACCGACAGGAACTGGCGAGGAATAGGGTTGATCCCACAGAGCGGGTGGGAGCTTTCGGACCGCTACCGGGGCTTCGATGCGGCAGTGCGGTTCTCCGTCGAAGAGATCACGTCCCAGGAGTCGCCTCTGTGCCGGGCAGGCGAAGTACTTCAGGGGACGCTGAAGCCGGACCGCTGCCCCGCCTTCGGCAAGGAGTGCACACCGCGTACACCGCTCGGCGCGCTGATGGTGTCCACCGAAGGAGCGTGCGCTGCGTACTTCCAGAGCGGGCGGTTCACCAAGGCGGTCGCCTCGTGACGATCGAGGGATGGGCGTGCCCGATACCGCTCCAGGACCAGCCCAACGTCGTCATGGGCCACGGTGGCGGAGGGAAGCTGAGCTCCGAGCTCATCGAGCATCTCTTCCTCCCGGCGTTCGGCGGGAACCGCCTTGCAGAGCTTGCCGATGCCGCGCTCATCGATCTTCCGCCCGGTCGCGTTGCTGTGTCGACGGATTCGTTCGTCGTGCGGCCACTGTTCTTCCCCGGTGGCAACATCGGTGAGCTTGCAATCAATGGCACGGTCAACGACGTCGCTATGCGAGGAGCACGTCCCATGTTCATCACGGTCGGGTTCATTCTCGAGGAGGGCCTCCCCCTCGGTGATCTCGGCATGGTCGCAGAGTCGATGGCCACAGCAGCCAAACATGCAGGTGTCGAGATCGTCACGGGTGACACGAAGGTCGTCGATCGAGGACATGGTGACGGCATCTACATCAACACGACCGGGATCGGCGTGGTTCCCGACGGCGTGGAGATCGGACCGCAGCAGATCCGACCCGGCGACGCCATCATCGTCTCGGGGACGATCGGCGACCACGGCGTCGCGATCATGAGCGTACGTGAGGGCCTCGGGTTCGATGCCGACGTGGCATCGGACACGGCACCGCTCAACGCCATGGTGGCCGACCTCCTCGACACGGGGATAGACGTCCATGCCCTGCGTGATCCGACCCGCGGAGGCCT
>CAYLVM010000090.1:0-9860 GCA_964387145.1 uncultured Acidimicrobiaceae bacterium | reverse complement strand
GAGAGCCCAATAGGCACAGACCACAACTTCGAGTCCCCATCCTCCTGGCTCGTCGGACGCTCCTCGCCCGTCCTCCTTGAAAGGAGGACCGAACACCCCCCCCCACCAGTCCGTCCCCCCTTCAGGGGGGACAAGCGAGTCCTCGAGCGAGGGGGGCCTGCGAGCCTGGTACGACGAAAACCCGTACGCGATCAAGCCCGCCACGCTCTAGCCGTGCAATCCCCCTACATCGTCGCTGCACTCCTCTGTCGTCCCCCTTCAAAGGGGGACGGAGGACCCGCAAATCCCCGAACGAACGAGCACCGCGAGCCTGCGAGCCTGGTACGGCACCATCCCACCCACAGGTTGCTTCCACTTCGTGTTCGCAGGCTCACACTCCCCCCTGCATCGCTCCTACGTCGCTCTGCCGTCCCCCCTGAAGGGAGGACCGAAGAAGGGGCAGGCTCGCGCTCACCCCTGCATCGCTCGTGCCTCACTCTGGCGTCCCCCCTTCAGGGGGGACCGACCTATCGAGTAGCAGCTCTTGTGGGATGTCCATGTGGCGGGAGCGGAGCCACTCGCCGAGGCTCTTGGCCTGGGGGTCGAAGCGGGTCGATGAGGCTACACCCCGACCGAGCAGGCCGTGGATGACGAAGTTGATGCCACGGACGTTCGGGAGCTCGTACCGATCAACATCGAGGTCAGCGATCTCGGGGAGCAGTTCCTTCAGCTCATCGGTCGTGAGCATGCTCGCGAGCCATCGATACGCCTCGTCGGATCGAGCCCACACACCGACGTTGGCGTTGCCGCCCTTGTCCCCGGATCGTGCCCCCACAAGCATCCCGAGAGGAACGGAGGCCGTCGGACCCGTCGTCGCTGCCTGTACGACACCGGATGTTGCGAGATCCAATAGGGCTTCCCCCGTCGGCGGATCCGCCACGACGATTCGCTTTCCATCATCGAGCACGACCTCCTGGGTAACAGCACTGCGGGCGATCATTGCAGGCCAGTACACCCCAAACTCCGACTCCTTCGACGGTGGCGTCGTGGCGAAGAACCCCGGATAGCTCCCAAGCGCGAGCTCGATGATCGCGTTGGCGAATCGACGCCCCACCTTGATCGGATCGTCGTCCATGGCCGTGATCGTGAGCATCGACGCAGCGCCCTCGTTCGTATCGGCATCCGGGGCACCACCATCACCAAGCCTGCACTCGATCACCTGAGGTCGGCGCTCCTCTCTGAGACGCACCATGAGGGTGTCTTCGACGAGCCTCGCCTTCTCTTCGATATCGAGACCAACGAGGCCGAGGGTCACGGAGTTGCGGTAACCACCGACGTAGTTGAGGGCAACCTTGAGCTCGCGAGGCGCAGGAGAACCGCGTACACCCGTGATCAACACGCGGTCATCGGCGACCTGATCCAGTGAGATGGTGTCGAAGTGCGCGACGACGTCGGGGTTTCGGTACGCAGGCTCATCGATCTCGTAGAGGATCTGTGCAGTGACCGTATCGACGGTGACCGCTCCCCCGGTCCCGTCATGCTTCGTGATCACACTCGAGCCATCGACGGCAACCTCGGCGATCGGGAACCCCGGATGGGTCAGGTCCTCGATCTCTCGAAAGAACGAGAAGTTCCCGCCCGTTGCCTGTGCTCCACACTCGAGGACGTGTCCAGCGACGACGGCGCCTGCGAGCCGGTCCCAGTCGTCTCGCCGCCATCCATGGTGCCACGCGGCCGGACCGACGACGAGCGATGCATCCGTGACCCTGGGGCAGATCACGACATCGGCCCCGTACGTGAGGGCTTCAGCGATCCCCCAGCCTCCGAGATACACGTTCGCTGTGATGGGATGCCGATCAAGGTCGACAAGATCCATGCCGGTGTCGATGTTCGTCATCGGATGTCCCGACTCAACGAGCTCGCTCAGTCTGGGTACGAGATCATCGCCCTCGATGTGCGCAATCGAAACATCGATCTTGAGCTCATCTGCAAGCACCCTCAGGTCGATCGCGAGGCTCGCAGGATCAAGACCACCGGCGTTCGTCACGATCTTGATCCCGCGATCTACACACTCCCCGAGGACCTGTTCCATCTGACGAAGAAACGAGGCCGCATAACCGGGAGTCGACCCGCGCTTGGCCGTCTTCCAGAGGATGAACATGGTCAGTTCAGCGAGGTAGTCGCCGGTCACAACGTCGATCTCACCGCCGAGCACCTGTTCTCTCATCGCGGAGAAACGATCCCCGTAGAACCCTGATGCGTTGGCGATCCTTATCGGTCTAGCCATCTGAAGAGTCCTCTCCTTCGATCTCGGCGAGAACCGAGCCGGCCTCGACCTGCTGTCCTACCGCGTAGTGGATGGCGACGACCCGACCACCCAACGGAGCCCGGATCGCCTGTTCCATCTTCATCGCCTCGATGATCATGACGGTGTCTCCGGCCTCGACGAGGTCGCCGAGCACGACGGGAACGGCAACCACGTTTCCGGGTGTCCGAGCGACCATCGCTCCTGGCTCGGCACGGTCCTGACTCGTCGTGAAGCGCTCCTTGCGCGTGAAGCTCGACGAGCCGCGGACACTATCGACGTACACGTCGGCACCTACCCGGTGGACGTCGAACCGGACACGCACCCGGTCGACGACGAGATCGACGACGTCGGGGGCGATCCGATACACATGGGAGATGGCGAGCGGTTCCCCGTCGACGGTCACCGACGGTTCGCGGCCCATGGAGTACCGGGCCTCGATCGTCTCACCGCCGTGGATGAAGGTCACGGTCTGGGGCTGTGACGGGACGTTCCTCCAGCCCGACGGGATCGATGCGAGAACCGGTGCCTGGAGCCGATTCTCTGCCTGGCCTGCGAGCGCGGCGATCCCCGCGTCGAGACGGACGTCACGAGAGGGACGGGCCGAAGCAGTGATCAGTCGATCGATCTCCCGCTCGAGGTACCCCGTATCGAGTGGACCGGCGCGAAAGCCATCATCATCGAGGATCGAAACGAGAAGTTCCCGGTTCGTCTCGATGCCATGGATGACGGCCCTCGACAGTGCCCGCGACAGAGTGCGGGCTGCCTCATCCCTCGTCGGGGCGTGTGCGATGACCTTGGCCAGCATCGGGTCGTAGTGATGCGTGACCACCGAACCCGTCCCGACGCCAGCGTCGACACGGACACCGTGAGGCAGCGTGAAGCGATGGAGCGACCCCGTCGATGGCACGAAGCCATCCCCCGGCACCTCGGCGTAGAGACGTGCCTCGATGGCGTGCCCTTCGGGTTGGGGCAGGTCGTCCTGGGGTCTGACCACACATCCACTCGCGATCTCGATCTGCATTCGGACGAGGTCGAGACCGGTCGTCATCTCCGTTACCGGGTGTTCGACCTGCAGGCGGGTGTTCATCTCGAGGAACGAGAAGGATCTGTCGGGTGCAACGATGAACTCGACGGTGCCGGCACCTTCATATCGGACCGCGCGACCAGCGCCAACGGCCGCATCCCACAGCCGTACCCGGACATCGTCGTCGAGGCCCGGTGCCGGGGCCTCTTCGATCACCTTCTGGAACCGCCTCTGGATCGAACACTCCCGCTCATAGAGGTGCACCACGTTGCCGTGCCGATCGCCGAAAATCTGTACCTCGATGTGTCGGCCGTGCTCGACGTAGTGTTCGAGGTAGACGGTGGCGTCGCCGAAGGATGCAAGTGCCTCACGCGATGCGCCTGCAATTGCATCGGTGAGGTCCCCTGGGTCGCCGACGATTCGCATACCCTTTCCGCCGCCTCCGCTCGACGCCTTGACGACGAGCGGGTACCCGATTGCCAGGCCAGCCTCGTGCGGGTCGGTGTCCTCGCCCAGTTCGGCAACGGCGAGCACTGGAACACCGGCCTCCTTCATCGTTGCCCGCGAGGCGATCTTGGACCCCATCACGGCGATCACGTCGGGTGTCGGGCCGATGAACGTCATCCCGGCCTCCCCCACCCGGCGGGCGAACTCGGCGTTCTCGGCAAGGAACCCGTAGCCGGGGTGGACCGCTTCGGCACCCACGAGGTCTCCTGCGGCGATGATCGCATCGATGTCGAGGTAGGACGATCCGGCGGCGAGGGGCACAGCCTCGTCTGCTGCGCCCACGAACGGAGATGCAGCATCGTGCTCGCTGAACACGGCCACCGTCGCGATACCCATCTCCGAGCAGGTTTGGATGACCCGTTCGGCGATCTCGGATCGGTTGGCCACGAGGATCTTGGAGAACACGACGATCACATCCTGAAGACGCCGAAGCGATCGGTGCCTGCAACCTCGCCGGAGTGCACCACAGACAGAGCGATGCCGAGGACCGTTCTCGTATCTCGTGGGTCGATGATGCCGTCGTCGAGGACGCGGCCCGAGAGGTACGTCGCCTGCTCCTCCTGCTCGATCTTGAAGGTGATCATCGCCCGTCGTTGGGCATCAAGCTCCTCATCGAACTCTGCTCCCGTGCGCTTCGCAGCGGCCTTCGCCACGATCGAGAGCGTCCCGGCGAGCTGCTCGGCTCCCATGATGCACGTCTTGGCGTTCGGCCACACGAAGAGGAAGCGGGGATCGTAGGGCCGCCCGGCCATCGCGTAGTTGCCTGCACCGTACGAGCCGCCGACCTGCAGGGTGATGTGTGGCACGGTGCTGTTCGACACGGCGTTGATCATCATCGACCCGTGCTTGATGATGCCGCCCTGTTCGTACTGTGCCCCCACCATGAAGCCGGTCACGTTCTGGACGAACAGCAGCGGCGTGTCCGTGCGGTTCGCGAGCTGGATGAACTGGGCTGCCTTCTGGGACTCCTCCGAAAAGAGGATGCCGCGATGGTTCGCAAGCACACCGACGTCGTGACCGTAGATACTTCCCCAGCCAGTCACGAGGTTGTCTCCATACAGCGGCTTGAACTCGTCGAACTCCGAGCCATCGAGAACCCTGGCGAGGACCTCGAGGACGTCGAACGGAACCTTGAGATCCGCTGAAGCGATTCCGAGGAGTTCCTCGGAATCGTATATCGGGTCGACCGGGTGTCTCGTCGGCCCCGGCCCACGCTTGGTCCAGTTGAGCCGGGACACCAGCATCCGGCCGATCCGGATTGCGTCCTGCTCGTCGGTCGCCATGTAGTCGGCAAGGCCCGACACCGTCGCGTGCATCTCGGCTCCGCCGAGTTCCTCATCGGTCGACTCCTCCCCCGTCGCCATCTTGACGAGCGGCGGGCCTCCGAGGAACACCTTCGCCCTCCCCTCGACGAAGACGGTGTAGTCCGACATGCCTGGCAGGTACGCGCCGCCAGCCGTCGAGCTGCCGAACACGAGGGCGATCGTTGGAACACCGGCTGCCGAAAGACGGGTCAACTCGCGGAACGTCTTGCCACCCGGGAGAAACACGTCGATCTGACGCGGCAGGTCACCTCCGGCGGACTCGACGAGGTAGACCACCGGGAGGCGGTTGACGGCAGCGATCTCGAGGGCACGCATCCCCTTGGCGAGCCCAATCGGGTTGATCGCACCACCCTTGCTCGTCGGTTCGCTCGCGACGATGACGCACTCGACCCCCTCGATGACGCCGACACCGCTCACGACTCCTGCGCCGACCTGGTACTCGGTGTCTGCACCTGCAATGGGTGATAGTTCGAGGAACGGGGCGTCAGGATCGAGCAACAACTCGATGCGTTCCCTGGCGAGGAGTTTGCCTCTCGCCCGATGGCGTGCCACGTACTTCTCGCCGCCACCGGCGATGGCCTGAGTGACGAGATCATCCACCTTGGCAATGTGGCGCTGCATCGCTTCGGTGTTCTCGGCGAACTCACAACTCGACACGTCGAGCCTCGAGGTGAGCACGGTCATGATTCCATCCGGTCGACGAGTGCCTCGAGTCGTGCCACCTGCGCTTGGAGATCGGGCTCGATCTCGAGCGTGCCCGACGCATCGAGACCGGTGCAGATCAACTGCGTGAGGTTGTCGGCGATGCTGTCGGGATCGATCTCACTTCGTCCGGTCACCGCCCCCCACGCGATGTGCTCGATACCGCCGTAGACGAGATCGCGGAGCATCGTCGGATCGACATCACCACGGAACGTTCCCTGTCGTTGACCCGCTGCGATCACTTCGACGAGCAAGGACGTGTACCTCCGGTTGAGGTCAGCGATCTCCGATTCGTAGTAGTCCTCCATCGGCCTTGCCTCGGCGATGATCAGTCTGCAGAGTTCCGGCTGCTCGGTGAAGGCCCGCACCTGGAGCCAGATGAGGTACCTGAGCCGTTGGCGCACATCGCCGATCCCCGCGATGTTCTCCCTTGCCATGACGATGACCGGTTCGTAGAACTCGCGGATCACTTCGTAGAGCACGGCGCGCTTGGAGGGAAAGTGTCGATAGATGGCCCCATCGGCAACGCCGACCGCACCGGCGATGTCGCTCACCGATGTGCTCTCATACCCGTTGCGCGCGAACAGATCACGGGCAGCGCCGAGTATCTCGGCAGACCGCTCGCTCATCTGGCGATCCCTCGGGGGTGAATATGATTCACTTTGTACCATCAGAGGTGTCACGTTACCGGAAAATACCTCTTTCGTACATGGATTGTTTCGAGTGAGTATCATTCACTTACTCGAGAGGAGACACGCCTTGGATGCACGGAACTTCGATCTCAACGCAGAGGACCGCCTGATACTCGACGAGGCCGACCGCTTCGCCCGTGAGCAGCTCGCCCCGCTGGCCAGGCGAATGGATGACGAGGAGTGGTGGCCCGAGGACCTCTTCCCCCTCCTCGGATCACACGGACAGCTCGGCCTGACCATCCCTCCCGAGTACGGCGGCCAGGGCCTCGACCTCTTCCAGGCCGCTCTGGTGGGCCAGGCGTACTCACGGTGGAACCAGGCAGCAGCACTGAGCGTCGGTGCGCACGACAACCTGTGTGCGAACAACATCTACCGCAACGGCAACGACGAACAACGCAGGAGATACCTTCCCGGGCTCTGCGCAGGAACATCGGTCGGGGCTCTCGGGCTCACCGAACCCGGAGCGGGGTCCGATGCGCTCGGCTCGATGGCGACGACGGCCGTGCGTGATGGAGACACGTACATCCTCAACGGATCCAAGATGTTCATCACCAATGGCCCCATCGCCGATGTTCTGCTCGTCTACGCAAAGACCGATATGTCAGCGGGTCCCCACGGCATCTCCGCCTTCATCGTGGAGTCCTCGTTCCCCGGATTCGCCGTTGCCCAGAAGCTCACGAAGATGGGGTTCCGCGGCAGCCAGACGGGAGAGCTCGTGTTCAACGACTGTGTGGTTCCGGTCGAGAACCTGCTCGGGGAGGAGAACCGCGGTGTTGCGGTCACGATGAGCGGACTCGACATCGAGCGCATCTACCTGAGCGCAGGCGCCGTCGGTATCGCCGAACGTGCTCTCGAACTCTGTCTCGAGCATGCAAACACGCGGAAGCAGTTCGGGCGCCCTATCGCTTCGTTCCAGATGATCCAGTCCAAGCTCGCCGACATGTACACGTCCATCGAGGCGATGCGTACGTTCACGTACAAGGCACTCATGGCGGCCCGCGATCTCGAGACGGGAGAGGGAGGGAGAGGGAACATCCACAAGCTCGCTGCTGCGGTCGCCCTCTTCGGGGGTCGGCAACTCACCGCGATCGTGGACGACGCGGTACAGATCCACGGAGGCACCGGCCTCATGTGGGAAACGGAGATCAACCGGATCTATCGATCGGCGAAACTCTACGAGATCGGTGCGGGAACGACCGAGGTGCGAAGGCTCATCGTTGCAGAGGAACTGATCAGCGAGTGGCGGGCAGCGAACACGTGAACGAGATCGTCTCGGATCTTGCAGCCGAACACGACGCGCTCGACACGATCGTCTCGTCCATCGCCGACGATGCCTGGGGTACTCGAACACCGTCGGAAGGTTGGGATGTCACCGACCAGATCGGCCATCTCACGTTCTTCGACCAACGGGCAACGATGGCGATCGTCGACCGGGAAGCGTTCGCAGCGGATCTCGCCAACGCCGCAACGGACATCGAGGCGTACATGGAGGGGCACCTCGCCGCGGCGAGATCCTCGCCGCCTGATCGGCTCATCTCCCTGTGGCGGTCGGCGCGAGCCAACCTGCTCGCTGCCCTTGCCCCGCTGGAGCCCAGGACGCGGCTCCCTTGGTACGGGCCAGATATGTCTGCACGGAGCTTCGCAACGGCACGCCTGATGGAGACATGGGCTCACGGGCAGGACGTCGCCGACGCTCTCGGTGCATACCGCGAGCCCACCGATCGCCTGGCCCACATCGCCCTTCTCGGCGTCAGAACGATGGGTTGGAGCTTCACCGTCAACGGGTTCGAAACGCCGGTGGAGTCCGTCCACGTCGACGTTGCAGGTCCCTCCGGAGTTCGCTGGACGTGGCACGACGACACGTCCCGTAACGTCGTGCGGGGCGATGCCGAGGAGTTCTGTCTCGTGGTCACCCAACGCCGGCACCTTCAAGACACCCGTCTCGAGGTCACCGGCGAGGTCGCCGAACAGTGGATGCACATCGCCCAGGCGTTCGCAGGACCACCTGGACCCGGGCGCACCCCCGGCATGTTCGCCTGAAGATCAGCGGTCGAGCGTCACGAGCATCTTGTGGAAACCGTCGTCACGCCGGCTGAACGCCTCAGCAGCAACCGGGATCTCCTCCAGGCCGATGTGGTGTGAGAACACACCGTCGGGGTCGACGATCCCTTCGGTCACGGCCGCCGCTGCTCGATCGATCTCGGGAAGAACGTTCGCAAGGCCGTTGAGCTTGATCTGGAGGTCGTTCGCAAAGAGGAGGGCAAGTGACGTCGGGTGAGCCGTTTCGACGCGATACACGCCGCCACCGGAAAAGACTCCGCCCGGGCGAAGGATGGACGTAGCGAGATCGAAAGCATCGCCACGGCCGGCGAACTCGACCACCGCATCGACGCCGAGCCCGTCGGTGGCTTCCCCGATGATGTCAGCTACAGGGTCCGTCTCGACATCGATCGGGATACCACCAAGCGATGCCGCCCTGTCCAGCCGATGTGGCACCCGGTCGAGGACGAACGGCGGCTGTTCGAGACGGGTCGTCAGGAGTTGGAGGGCAACGAGGCCGGTCGGCCCCGCCCCGACAACGGCGACCACGTCGTCACGATGCACGTCCGCGGCATCGACGACGATCAGGGCTGCGGGCAGGTTGCAGGAGAGCAACACCGCCGCTGCATCGTCGATGACGTCGGGGACGTGTCGAAGGTGGCCGTCGGCCAGCGGGACCCGAACGAACTCTGCGTGGCTCCCAGCAAGCTCCCTGAATCCGTAGATCGCCTTCCCGGACGTCGAACAGTGACCGGTGAGCCCGAGTGAGCACATGGGGCAGGTGCCACAGCTCACGGAGAACGGGAACGTGACCCTGTCGCCCGATGAGAATCGCGTCACGTCGGACCCGACGGCAACGACCTCACCGACGATCTCGTGGCCCAGGATCGTCCTACCGATCACCGCTAGGTCGGGCATCTCCCCCTGGTACAGGTACAGGTCTGACCCGCACATCGAGGTTGCCGCCGTTGCAACGATGACGTCACCGGGATCCTCGATGGTCGCATCGGGAACTGTCGAGACTCTCAGATCGTGGGACCCGTGATAAACAACGGCACGCATGGAGTTCCCTTCTGGATCGGTTCACAGGAGGAGTTCGCAGTTCGCAGATCACAGATCACAGATCACAGATCACAGATCACAGATCACAGATCACAGATCACAGTTCACAGTTCACAGTCAGCATCTCGTCGGACACCCTCAGCGATCGGTGAGCTGTCAACTGTCGACTTCCTCGACTTCCTCGACTTCCTCGACTTCCTCGACTTCCTCGACTTCCTCGA
>CAYLVM010000089.1:7375-9876 GCA_964387145.1 uncultured Acidimicrobiaceae bacterium | reverse complement strand
TGACGCGCCAGCCTATGCGGTCGACGAGTTCGTCTGCCGCATCGAGGTTGACTCCCGCTTTCTCATAGCTCGTCATGGTGACCGTTCGAGGAGGAACTTGTTGTCTGCTATCGGCACATCGGTTGGGTAGTCCCCGGAGAGGCATGCCGTACAGAAGGCATCGGCACCTGTACCGGTTGCCTGGATGAGGTTCTCGAGATCGAGGTAGACGAGGGAATCGACGTCGAGTTCTTCTGCGATCTCCTCGATACTCTTGTCGGCGGCGAGGAGGGTCGATCGGTCACCGGTGTCCATGCCGTAGAAGCACGGCCACCGATACGGCGGTGACGAGATCCGCAGATGGATCTCCGTTGCGCCGGCGTCGCGCATCAACGCGACGAGTTGGCTCGTCGTTGACCCCCGCACGATCGAGTCATCGACGAGCACCACGCGCTTGCCGGCCACGATGCCGGGCATGGCGTTCAGTTTCATACGTACGCCGCGATCCCGCATGGCCTGCGCCGGCTGGATGAACGTGCGCCCCACGTAGCGGTTCTTGACGATCCCATCTGTGTACGGAATCCCGGACACTTCGGCGTAGCCCTGTGCTGCGGGGATGCCGGACTCGGGGACCGGCACGGTGATGTCGGCTGCAATGGGGGCCTGACGGGCGAGGCGACGACCCATCTCCTGGCGGGTCGAGTGAATGGTCTGGCCGAGTAGCGTCGAGTCGGGCCGTGCGAAGTAGACGAACTCGAAGACGCATAGCCGTGGCTGCACATCGGCGAACGGAAACCGGCTGCGCGGCCCGTCGGCATCGATGACGACCATCTCCCCGGGTGCGACCTGTCGAACGAACTGTGCCCCGAGGATGTCGAGGGCCGCAGTCTCTGAGGCGATCACCCAGCCATCTGCGAGCCGACCGAGGCACAGCGGGCGGAAACCGTGCGGATCACGCACGCCTACGAGGGTCGTTCGGTCCATGACGGCAAGGGTGAAGGCACCTTCGAGGGTTGGCAGCGTCGTCATGAGGGCTTCCTCGAACGAGAGCCCATCGTCGCTCATTGCTCGGCCCATGGCCTCCGTCATCAGTTCGGAGTCGGTTGTGGCTGCCAATGGGCCGAGACGCGCTGCGAGATCCGATGTATTCGTCAGGTTGCCGTTGTGGGCCAGAGCGATGCCGTTCGTCCCGAGATGGCGGAAAACGGGTTGCGAGTTCTCCCAGTTGTTCGAACCGGTGGTCGAGTACCTGGTATGACCGATTGCGAGATCTCCAGCAAGGCCCGCCAGGATGCTCTCATCGAAGACCTGTGCGACGAGGCCGAGGTCCTTGTACACGGTGAGATTGTCCTTATCCGACACCGCGATGCCTGCGCTCTCCTGGCCGCGGTGCTGGAGAGCGAAGAGACCGAAGTAGGACAGCCGTGCTGCATCGATGCCCGGCCCGGTGATCCCGAACACACCGCAGGCTTCGCCGGGACGGTCGAGTGTCGGGTCGGGTACCGCGTGTTCGCTCACGGGCGAGAGTGTACGTGATGAGAGAGTCCACAGCTCACATGCCACAGTTCACCCGTGAACGCCGATGCCGGGCATGCTTGGCCGATGGCCGTGAACTGTCAACTGTGATCTGAGAACTGCCGTGCTACACAGCGATCGTGATCGCCACTGCAGCAACGGTGACGGCGACGGCGATCACGGTGCGGATCGCTCGTGCGTTCGGCTTGCCAACGGCGAAGGTCGACCAGAGCCAAGCAATGAGGATCCCGGACGCGAATCCACCGACGTGCGCCCGCCAGGCGATGCTTCCGACGAACAGGGGGAGAGCCATGTTGATTGCAAGGAGGATGCCCAACTGGTTGAACATCGAGCGGCCACCCGGCGTCTTGCGCATCTTCCATGCAACGAACATCCATGCACCGAAGAGACCGAAGATCGCCCCGGATGCGCCGATCGAGACCTGTTCGGTAGGGCCAAAGACGTACGCGGCCATGCCACCTGCACCTGCAGCGGCGACGTAGAGGGCAGCGAATGCGGGGCCGCCAACCTGCTGCTCGAGGCGGGGCCCGAACAGGTAGAGGGCATACATGTTGAACCCGATGTGGAGAAGGCCGCCGTGGAGCAGGGCAGCGGTGAAGATGCGGTACCAGTCACCACGGGCGACGAGGAAGTTCGCCTGGCTGAGATACTGCATCAGCCAGTGCTGAATATCGGGTGAGAGCATGCCCACAACGAAGATGGCGGTCGTGGCACCGATGATCGTGAACGACACCGGTGACGTCTGGAACGACGGACGCCCGACAATCTGGCGTGCGTGTACGACGCGGGCCCCCGCCGCAGGTGCTGCACACTCCGGACACTTCTGCCCGACGGAGGCATCTCGGGAGCACTCGACGCAGATGGGTCGTCCGCACGTCGAGCACGCGAGACGCGTCGGGCGGTCCTTGTGCCGGTAGCACGTCGTTACGTCATGTTGTTCCATCGTCATGGAAAGGTAACGGTGCTTCGCGCGAAGGCGTTCCGGA
>CAYLVM010000089.1:0-7275 GCA_964387145.1 uncultured Acidimicrobiaceae bacterium | reverse complement strand
GCCGACGGCTTCCTCTTCCACAGTTCCGTCGCCTGCTGGAACGCGAACGCCGCTTTCAAGACGTCGAGGTCGCCATGATGGCGACCCACGATCTGGAGACCGACGGGGAGGCCGTCGTCGGTGAAGCCGGCAGGAACCGAGATCGCGGGAAGCTCGACGGCAGAGATGTAGTAGCAGGATGCGAACCAGCTCGTGTAGTTGTCCATCTTTGTGCCGTTGATCTCGTCGGGGTACTCGACGGTGATCGGGAACGGCGGGACCGCTGAGGTGGGGATGGCAAGGAACCGGTACGTGTCGAAGAACGCCAGGACCCGCTCCCGGAGCTTGGTCCTCACGGCCGCAGCGTTTCCGAGGTCCGTCACGGTGAGTCCGAGGCCGTACTCGGTGTTCCAGTGGATGGTGTCCTTGTACGCGTCGGGGTTGCGTTCGATGGCGTCGGCGAACTGCCGGGCGAAGGCGTAGCCCCGCCAGACCTTGAAGGACTCCTCTGCCCCGCCGAAATCGGGTGAGGCGTCCCTGACGGAGAAGCCGATGGCCTCGAGGATGCTCCGCGCCGGAGCGAGCGCTGCTGTGACCACGGGGTCGATGGGGAGGCCACCGAGGTCCTCGGACCATGCGATCGGCACATCGGTCCAGTCGGCGCCGAGCGGTGTCGCGAACTCCGACCCAGGACGTTCGATCGAGATCGGGACACGGTCATCAGGTCCTGCGACTGCTGCCATGAACAGAGCGATGTCCTCCACCGTTCTCGCCATTGGACCGTGGACTGAGTGTGTCCACCACCCGTCTTGTGTCGGCCAGCTCGGGATCCTGCCGGGGGAGGGTCGAAAGCCCACGGTGTTGGTGAACGCTGCCGGGTTTCGGAGCGACGCCCCGTAGTCGGAACCGTCGGCGAGGGACACCATTCCAGCGGCAAGAGCAACGCCCGCTCCCCCCGACGATCCGCCGGGGGTGTACCCGAGGTTCCATGGGTTGCGTGTGATGCCGAACACCTCGTTGAACGTCTGGCTTCCGGCGCCGTGTTGCGGTGTGTTGGTCTTGCCGAGTGTCACGGCTCCGGCATCCTGCATCCGTTGCACGATGAGGGTGTTGCGTGTCGGGACGAACGACGAGTAGACGGGGGAACCGAAGGTCGTGCGGATCCCCTTCGTCTCATGAAGGTCCTTGTGCGCAACCGGAAGCCCGGTGAGGAGCGGGACGACACCGCTTTCGGCGAGAGCCCGGTCGGCAGCGTCCGCCATGGCGTAGGCGATGTCGGGGACGAGCGTGACGATGGCATTGAGGTCGCCGTTGGTCGCCTCGATCTGGGAGAGATGGGCGTCGAGCAGTTCCCTCGCCGAGATCTCCTTCCGCCGAAGCATCGCCGCATGGTCGACGGCGCGGAGGTGTACGAGGTCTGTCATCGCATGCGTCGGGGGAGAGCGTCCTGCCAGATCCGACGGGCACGGTCGAGGGAAATCGACCCAGCCTGTCCGAAGTCGAGCCGATCTCCACCGATCGTACCGATCCTCCGACGGGGAACCTGGGTGTCGAGTTGGTCGCTCGACGCCACGGCAAGGAACCGCAACGGGGTCTCGTCGAAGAGTTCGCTACCGGTCATGCCATCGACCATGAACCCCACATCGGAGGCGAACGCGATCTCGGCAAGGGCGACGGCGACGCCTCCGAGGGATACGTCGTGGAGCACCGGGATCTCGTAGGCGAGCGTCGCTGCGGCAGCGACGACGTGCCGAGCCGTGTCGCCATCGACGTCGAGGGGTCGTCCACCGAGATGGTCGTTGACGATCCGGTCGTAGGCCGAGGCGGCGAAGTCTCCGCGTGCCTCGGGTCCGACGAGCCAGACCGCCATACCCTCGGTGGCCTTATCGAGACGTGGCGGGTGCTTCGGCATCGGGTCGCAGAAGCCCAGCATCCCGGCGACGGGAGTGGGGTAGATGTCGACACCGTCCGTCTGGTTGTAGAACGACACGTTGCCGCCGACAACGGGGACGTCGAGTTCCTCACAGGCCCATGCCATGCCATCCACGGACTCGATGAACTGCCACATGACTCCGGGTTCCTCCGGGTTTCCGAAGTTGAGGTTGTCGACCAGCGCGTACGGCCGGGCTCCGGTGACGGCCACGTTGAGGGCCGACTCGAACACGATCCTGGCTGCTCCCCGCTTCGGGTCGAGATAGGTGCGCAGTGAGTCACCGTCGGTGGACACCGCCATGGCTTTGTGTGTCCCCTTGATGCGGAGCAGCGACCCGTCGTGTCCGGGTTCGATGACGGTGTTGAGGAACAACATGTGGTCGTACTGCGACGAGATCCATGAGCGGTCACCGAGCGCAGGGTCGTCGAGGAGAACAGCGATCGCTTCGCCAACGTCGATGGCATCGGGAACGACGGGCTCCGATGCCCAAAGATCGTCGAGGTAGCCCGGCCTCTCGGCAGGCCGGTCGTACCTGGGTGCTTCGTCGGCGAGGGAGGCGGCGGGGACCTCGGCGACGAGACTGCCTCCGGACGACACCTCGAGTTGAGGTCCTTGGGTCACGACGCCGATCGTGGACGCGTCGATCTCCCACTTGGCTGCGATGGCGAGTACCTCGTCAACCTGATCGGGGGACACGATGGCGAGCATCCGCTCCTGAGACTCGGACATCAGGATCTCACCAGGTGTCATCCCAGGCTCTCTCACATGGACGGAGTCGAGATCGACCTTCATCCCCATCCCTCCGTTGCCTGCGGTCTCGGACGTCGCGCACGAGATACCTGCCGCTCCGAGGTCCTGGATGGCGACGACGAGGCCCTTGTCGTACAGCTCGAGGCATACCTCGATGAGTTTCTTCTCCTCGAACGGGTCTCCCACCTGGACGCTCGGGCGTTTCTCCTCGTCCCCCTCCTCGAAGGACGCCGAAGCAAGGATCGATGCACCTCCGATACCGTCGCGTCCGGTGGCGTTGCCGAGCAGAACGGCGACGTTGCCGATCCCGGACGCGGCGGAGAGAACGAGTTGATCCCGACGGAGGATGCCGAGTGCCATCACGTTGACCAATGGGTTCTTCGAGAAACGGTCGGCGAACTCGACCTCGCCACCGAGGGTCGGCACCCCAACGGCGTTCCCGTATCCGGCGATTCCCGAGACGACACCCTCGAAGAGGTACCTGTTGGAGGGGTCGTCGAGCGGTCCGAACCGGATCGAGTCCCACACGGCGATCGGCCTGGCACCCATGGTGAAGATGTCGCGCAGGATCCCCCCGACACCCGTGGCGGCTCCCTGGTACGGCTCGACGAAGGACGGGTGGTTGTGGCTCTCGATCCGCAGCGCTGCGAGCCAACCGTCTCCGAGGTCAACGACACCGGCGTTCTCACCCGGCCCAACGACGACCCACGGCTGATCGGAACGGAACCTCCCGAGATGCGAGCGAGACGACTTGTAGGAGCAGTGCTCGGACCACATGACCGAGTACATGGCAAGTTCGGCGGGGCGTGGCTCTCGGCCGAGGAGGTTGACGACGTCGGTGTACTCGTCGTCGGTCATGCCGAGTTGGATGTGGTTGGGAGTCTCTGACGTTGTCACATCCGTACCGCCTCGACGGACGCGACGAACGACTCGAGAAGGACCCGACCGTCGGACGATCCGAGGATCTCCTCGATGGCCCGTTCGGGGTGTGGCATGAGTCCGGCAACGTTGCGTCCACGGTTAGCGATGCCTGCGATCGAGTTCGTCGAACCGTTCGGGTTGGCCTCCTCGGTCACCTCTCCAGATGGGTTGCAGTAGCGCAGGATGACGTCGCCCTCAGCCTCGACCGCTTCGATGTCTGTCGTGACGTAGTTGCCCTCGTACGAGTTCAGAGGGATACGGAGCACCTCACCGAGATGGGCGGTACGGGTGAGAACGCTGTCGGTCGACTCCACACGGACGTGGATCGGTTTGCAGATGAACTTGAGGTCCCGGTTGGCGATCAGTGCACCCGGGAGGATGCCCGCCTCGCAGAGAATCTGGAACCCGTTGCAGACACCAACGATCGGGAGGCCTTCCGATGCACATCGTTCGACCTCGGCCATGATCGGGGACAGACGCGCGATCGCCCCGGTCCGCAGGTAGTCGCCGTGGGCGAACCCTCCCGGCAGCACGATGCCGTCGGCACCCGAGATGTCGACATCTCGGTGCCAGACGTACTCGGTATCAGTACCGAGGAGGTTCAGGGCGTGGGTGATGTCGTGTTCGCAGTTGGTGCCTGGGAACACCACGACGGCGGTCGTCACGACGCCGTCTCGATGGTGTAGCTCTCGATCACCGGGTTCGCCAGGAGCCTGCGGCACATCGTGTCGATGCTGTCGCGTGCGGCCTCGAGAGAATCGGCATCGACCTCGAGCGTGATCGTTCGCCCGAACGAGACCCTGCCGACCTCATCGAATCCGAGGTCTCGGAGGGCCTTCGCCGTGGTCGTACCCTCCGGGTCGGATAGCCCGGGCTTTCGCTCGATCCGGACGACGAATGTGTGGGTCACGTCACACCCATGGAGGCGAGGTAGTCGTCGAACGGCTTGCCGGTGAGCCGTTCGTAGGCTTCGATGTAGCGGACCGATGTCGCCTCGATCACGTCGGCCGGCATCGGTGGGGCAGGGGGTTCTTTGTCCCAGCCGTCCTGGGTCTCGAGCCAGTCGCGAACCGGCTGCTTGTCGAACGACGGCATCACCGCACCCGGCCGCCATGCATCGGCCGGCCAGTACCGCGAGGAGTCCGGTGTGAGGACCTCGTCGATGAGGACGATCTCGTCATCGACGATACCGAACTCGAACTTCGTGTCGGCAAGGATGATGCCGCGCTCTGCTGCGTGTGAGGAACCCGTGGCGTAGATCGTCAGCGACCGGGACCGCAGCTCCTCGTATACGTCGTCACCGACGAACGCCCGTGCCTGTGCCTCGGTGAGGTTCTCGTCGTGACCGCTCTCTGCCTTCGTTGCAGGGGTGAAGATCGGCTCAGGGAGCTTGCTCGCCATTTCGAGACCGGGCGGGAGGTGCTCGGTGGTTGGGCCGCCCCCGGCGGCGTACTCCTTCCAGGAGGAGCCGTACAGGTACCCGCGGATCACGCACTCCATCGGGATGACCTCAGCGGCACGGACGAGCATCGCTCTCCCAGCGAACTCGGCCTGCTCATGAGCGGCAAGGAAGCTCATAGACCTCGTGTCTGCGGAGATCAGATGGTGCGGCGTCTCGAGAACGTCGAACCAGTGCAGCGACAGCCCGGTGAGAACCCGGCCTTTGTGGGGGATGTCCTCACCGAGAACGACATCGAACGCAGAGATGCGGTCCGTCGCGACCAGCAGCAACTGCTCGTCGTCGACGCGGTAGAGCTCGCGGACCTTGCCCGATCCAAGGTGTTCCAGCGTCGGCACGAGGGGAATGGTAGTTCACAGTCGACAGCTGTCAGTTCACAGCTCAGCATGTTCCCAGCTGCTGACTCAACCAACGACTACGGAACGTAGATTGACCGTGCGGTGTCTGAGGCTGGGTCGAGGAGTTGGACAAGCATCTCCATTCCGTCGGTAGGGTTCCGACGGGCAACGACGGCGTTGCCCGGACCCCAACCAGATCGTGAGAGACGTATCCACATGGAACAGATCGGCCCCCTTCAACTGCTCGTCATCGGTTTCGCCGACCCACAACTCGACGGAAGCATCCTGTCCGAACTGGTGAGTGCCAGCGATTCCGGCACGGTCCGTATCGTCGACGTGCTCGGCGTCTACAAGGACGAGGCGGGCAACGTTGCTGCTGCCCAGATGTCGGACCTCACCCAAGATGAGGCCATGACGTATGGCGCCTGGATCGGTGCTCTCATCGGACTCGGTGCCGGCGGTGTCGACGGAGCGGAGATCGGTGCACTCGCCGGTGCGATGTCGGCTCTCGATGAGTACGAGTATGGACTCGATGCAGAAGCTGTGGCGACGATCGCACAGGACATCCCGGCTGGAGGAGCGGCGATGCTCGCCATCATCGAACACACCTGGGCGATCGGCTTCCGTAACGCGATGCGCGATTCGGGCGGCGTCCTCATCGCTCAGGACTTCCTCAGCCCCGAGGCACTCATCGCCCTGGGCGCCGGAGCGTAACGAAGATCGGACATGCTGGAATGACTCCGGTCCGACTCCCATCGTTGCGAGTCGGACCGGAGATCATCCTGTGCATGGGACCTTCCCTGCGACTCGCTCATGACGGAAGCTGAGAACCCCTGGGGCACCGACTCCACACCCTTCGATGCCCTCGGCGGTCAGGAACGCATTCGTTCCATCGTGGATCGCTTCTACGACATCGTCGACGCCGACGCGCCGAACTTGCGAGCGATGCTCCCTGAAGACGATGCGGTATCGCGCCAGAAGCTGTTCGAGTACCTCGTGGAGTGGACGGGGGGACCCGATCTCTACTCGTCGCACCGTGGGCACCCACGGATGCGGATGCGACACATGCCGTTCGCGATCGGTGAAGCAGAGGTCGATGCCTGGCTGGCATGCATGGAGCGGTCCCTCGACGACAACGAGGTAGCGGGACCCGTGCGTGCGTTCCTCGACGGGAAGTTCAACGCTCTCGCTCAACACATGACAAACAGGTAGAGGCAGGTAACACGTAGATCGGTGGATGCGGTCGACGGGTCTACAGTTCACAGTCGGAAACCCGGGCCATTCCTGGGTGCTTACGCGTCGCCGGTAAACGTCGATCCGCGTGGCCGAACCCGCCTCCAGCCTTCCGATTCTCCCGTCCCCCCTTCAGGGGGGACAAGCGAGTCTTCGAGCGAGGGGGGACCGCGAGCCTGCGAGCCTGGTACGGCAAAGACCCGGGGACAAGCGAGTCTTCGAGCGAGGGGGGTGAAAGCCCAAGGGACACTGACACAACCTCGAGCCCCCATCCTCCTGGCTCGTCGCTAAGGCTCCTCGCCCGTCCTCCTTGAAAGGAAGACAGAGGAACCCGACACCGCGAAACCCTTGAGGCAACTGCGATATCCGGGATCGGGGACGGCCACATCGCGGATCCAGGTTGAAAGGAGGACCGAAGAACCCGACATGGTGCATCGAATCCGTGCAGGTGTGGACGCCGTGAACCGTTGTCGTCACTGCAGTCGCGTCGCGTCCCTACAGGTTCGCTTCCTCGAGGCGCTCGAAGATCACCGATGCGTTGTGGAGAGAGCGCTCGGCGGTGAAACAGGTTGCAAGCTTCTCAGTATCGAGGATCATTTCCGGATCACCTGAGAGTCGCTCGAGGAGAGATCCACCTTCGTCCCATGCTGCCATCGCATTTC